>NZ_NPHZ01000001.1:0-231672 GCF_009690945.1 Rickettsiales endosymbiont of Trichoplax sp. H2 | reverse complement strand
TCTTCTTCAATTCCAGATTCCTTTTCTTCTTCAATTGATTTTGAACTTGGAAAAACTCCTTCTTCCCAACCTGGCAAAAACACAACCTCAAATTCTAAACCCTTGGCAGCATGGATTGTCATTATGTTAACTCTATTATCTTCTGCAATATTATCAGCATCACTTATTAAACTTATATATTCCAAGAAGGATTTCAAATCTTCATATTCACTCAAACTACTAATAAGCTCATGAATATTATCTATTCTCTCTTTAGATTCATGCTTTTCATCATTACTCCACATATCAATATATCCAACTTTATTCAACATATCTTTGACAATGCCAGAATTGTTTTCATTATTTATTTTTTTATTACTTTCCTCAATTATATTGATAAAATTATTCAAAGAGTTTGCTGTTTTTCCTTTGATTTTTTTCTCAGCAATCATTATTTTTGATACTTCAAACATTGATAAATTTGAATTTTTAGCAGTATTTAAAATATTCATAATAGTACTATTGCCAATTCCTCTTTTTGGGGTGTTAACAACCCTTTCAAAAGCTAAATTATCTTCTTTGTTAACAAGTAACCTAATATATCCTATACAATCTTTAATTTCCAACCTATCATAAAACTTAGTACTACCAACAATTCTATATGGTATACCTAAAAAATTAAGACTTTCTTCAAAATTTCTAGTTTGATACCCTGCCCTCACTAAAATTGCCACATCAGAAAGCTTAGTCTTCTTTAATCTTTCCAACATATCTATTTCATCTGCAATAGCCCTTGATTCTTCCTTATCATCATAATAATTTATGATTTTAACCTTATTTCCATCTTTCTTATCAGTCCACAAAACTTTAGAATGCCTATTTTTATTATTGGAAATTAAATTACTAGCTAGGTTTAAAATATGCTGAGTTGAACGATAATTTTTTTCAAGCCTTATAACTTTAGCATCTGGATAATCTTTATCAAATCTCAAAATATTTGTAATTTCTGCTCCCCTCCATGCATATATAGATTGATCATCATCCCCTACACAACAGATATTATTATGTTTTTGTGACAATGTTCTAATCCATAAATATTGCGCAATGTTTGTATCTTGATATTCATCAACTAATATATATTTAAATTTATTTTGATAATATTCGCAAATGTCTAAATTATCATTAAAAAGCCTTATATTATTTAGTAATAAATCACCAAAATCCATAGCATTAAAATTTTCCAGCCTATTTTGATATTCATTATATATTTCGCTTAATTTACCTTTTGCATAATGATCAACTTCTTGTGATGATAAATTTTTAGGCATAATAGCCCTATCTTTAAATCTATTTATATAATAAAGTAGAACCTTAGCTAACGTATTTTTATCATCTAATCCAAAATCTTTTATAAGCTGTTTAATTAATCTAATTTGATCATCTTGGTTTATAATTGTAAAATCAGTATTATATCCAATAAGTTCTGCATGACGCCTTAAAATTTTTGCAGCCATAGAATGAAAAGTACCTATATTCATAGAGCCAGAAATATTCTCTAAAAATTTCTCAACTCTTTGTTTCATTTCATTAGCTGCCTTATTTGTAAATGTTACAGCTAATATTTGTGATGGAAATGCAAAACCATTATTAATCAGGTGAATAATTCTTGAAGTTAACACTTTTGTTTTACCAGTTCCAGCTCCTGCCAAAATTAATATGGGACCATCAATATGTGAAGCAGCTTCAAGCTGTGCTTCATTTAATTGTGACAAATAATCCTCTTTAAAATTTTGCATTATTTTTTATTAATTATTTCGACAGTGGTAACTTTTCAACATTTTGTAATTTGTTTTTAATTACATTTCCTTTATATTCAGCATCCCCTATTGCTTTACTAGCTTGGTCTAATTTTACTTTTGTTTTACTTAAAATTCCAATAAAATTAGAGAATTCATGCTTTACAGTATCTAATAATTTCCAAACTTCATTCGATCTTTTTTCAATTGCTAAGGTTTTAAATCCCATTTGAATACTATTTAACAATGCTATAAGTGTAGTTGGACTGGTAATAATTACCCTATAATCACGCTGAAGTTTGTCAAGCAAACCAGGTATTCTAACTATTTCTGCATACAATCCCTCAACTGGTAAAAACATAACAGCAAAATCAGTACTATGCGGAGGCTTTATGTATTTTTCATTAATACTTTTAGCCTCTTTCTTAACTGCAATTTCTAAAATTTTCACCTGCTTTTCTATATTTGATTTATCACCATCTTCATAAAATTCTATAAGCTTATGATATTCAATCATCGGAAGTTTTGCATCAATAGGCAACAAAGTATTAGAATCTTCTTCATCTTTGTTTGGAAGTTTTAAAGCATATTCAACTCTTTGGTTACTGAGTGGATCAATTTTAGCATTTTCCTCATATTGCTCTTCACTTAAAACTTGCTTTAAAATATTTCCTAATTGCACCTCTCCCCAAATTCCCTTTGTTTTAACATTAGTTAGCACCTTCTTTAAATCACCAACACCTGTCGCTAAATTTTGCATCTCTCCAAGCCCTTTATAAACCATTTCTAGCTGATTACTAACCAATTTAAAAGATTCTCCTAATCTTTTTTCAAGGGTAGATTGTAATTTTTCTTCAACAGCCGCTCTAATTTCATCCAACTTTTTTTGATTATTTTGTTGCATGTTATTAACTTTTTCTTCCATTGATCTTCTCATGTTCTCTATTTTATTTTCATTCAGTTCTGCAATTTGAACCAATTGCTTTTGCATAGAGTCTAACTGTTTTTGCTGATTTAAATAATTGTTTTCAATTTGCTTCGTAATACTACTATGTAAAAAATTTATTTGTTTATCAAAAAAATTATTTAAAAGATTAATTGATGATTTTTGTTCTGACAAAGTATCTTTCAAAGCATCAATATTATTTGAATTTTTAATGCAGATAATGCAAAGATAAATACTTAAAGCAATTAACAGCAATAATATTATTAATAGAAGTATAATTTGTATATTCATAAATAATTAATAGAAGTATTACTTCAGATATAATAATTTTAGTAATATGTATATATTAAATTTAACTATTAATTAACCAATTAATTTTTTAAAAAAATATTTAATACCTTGAATAGACCTTTTAAAAAACCCTGCTTCATTTACATCAATACTTGTAATTAGTTCAACCTCTTTGATTAAAGTATTATTTTTACTATCCATAATCTTTAATTTACCAACAACTTCTCCCTGCTTAACAGGAGCTTTTAGTGGTTCCTGAAATTCAGTTAAAAACAATAAATCTTTCATTTTATCATAGTTATTTGGCACAGTAATAATAATTTCACTTTTTACATTTAAGGCTATTTTATTTAAATTACCATAAATAACATCACCTTCAATTACTTCCTTATGGCCTTTAAATAAAGTCAAATTTTTAAAATTTGAAAATCCAAAATTTAATAATTTTCTTGCCTCTCTTTCTCTTTCTTTTTCACTACCAAGTCCATTTATAACTGCTATAAGCCTTCTTTCTCCTTTTTTTGCACTTATGACAATTCCATGTCCACCTATATCAGTTTTACCCGTTTTTATTCCATCTACTCCATAAGCACCAATTAATGTATTTCTATTATTTTGTCTTACCTTATTAAAAGAATATCGTTTTATGGAATGGTAATGATAATACTCTGGAAAATCTTTTAATAACCTTATTGCCAATGTCACTAAATCTCTAGAGCTCATCAAATGTCCCTCATCAGGCCATCCCGTGCTATTTTTAAAAACAGAATTTTTCAACCCTAATTTTTTGGCATATATATTCATTTTATTGGCAAATGATTCTTCACTACCATCTAATGCTTCTGCTAAAGCAATCGATGCATCATTACCAGATAAAACAATCACTCCTTTTAAAAGTTCATCAACAGAAACTTTTTGTCCTGATTTCAAAAACATCTTTGAACCACCTTTTTTAGCAGCTTCATCACTTATTATAAATTTATCTGATAATTTTAAATCTCCGTTTTGTAAATTTTGAAATATAATATATGATGTCATGATTTTTGTCATAGAAGATGGAGGCATTGGTGTATTACCATTTTTATCATATAAAACTTCACCACTTTCAAAATCTACTAAATATGCAAATTTAGCACTTGTATCAAAGTTATTTGAAAAAATATTATCTTGAGCAAAATTAAAATTTATTGCTTGAGTTATAAAAACGAATATTATAAGGGTTCTATAGGCTATTAAATTAAACATCAGATTACATGAAAATTAAATTATTATTTTTTATATTATGTTATTTTTGCATTATATCTGTGCACATTCCATCACAAGCAAAAAATAATTCACAAATATTACAAAGAAATATAGGTAATTGGATAACATATATTGAAAAAAAAGGTAAGAAAAAAATATGCTATATGTATTCTAATCCTATAAAAACAATAATATTTACGGAAAAAAGGGATACACCATATATAAATTTAAACTACCTAGGTGAAAACAATTTTACAATTACTGTTAAACCAGGATTTGAGATCTCTCAAAATAATCCCATATTAATTATAATTGATGAAGAAAGAAAATATAATTTAAATAGTAAATATAAAAATTTTGCAACAACGTACAATAGCGATCAAGATAATCATATAATAAATTTATTTATCAAAGCTACATATAATTATTTTACTATTAAAAGCTATAAAACAGATGATAAATTAGCTTTAGATTATTATAGTTTATCGGGTTTCAAAGATTCATTAAAGTATTTAAAAAATAATTGTTCCTAATAATAACATGCATTTTATAGATGAAGCTAAAATATTTCTAAAAGCTGGAGATGGAGGGAATGGAGCTTCTAGCTTTAGGCGAGAGAAATATATTGAATTTGGAGGACCAGACGGTGGAAATGGTGGCAATGGAGGTTCAGTAATATTTAGAGTAGTAGAGAATTTGAACACATTAATTGATTTTAGATATAAGCAGCATTTTAAAGCTCCTAAAGGACAAACAGGTCAAGGAAAAAATAAAACTGGAAAGTCAGGTGAAGATTTAATTATTGATATACCACAGGGAACTCAAATGCTATCCGAAGATAAAAAATACATATTATATGATTTTGATCAACCTGAACAAAAAGAAATAATTATTAAAGGTGGAAGTGGTGGATTAGGAAATAGCAATTTTAAATCTTCAAGAAATCAAGCTCCAAGAAAATTTACTGAAGGTAAAATCGGCAATGAAATGTGGGTATGGCTTAATTTAAAATTACTATCAAATATTGGTTTATTAGGAATGCCTAATGCTGGCAAATCTACTTTTCTGTCCAAAGTAACATCTGCAAAGCCAAAAATTGCTGATTATCCATTCACAACTCTCAAACCTCAGTTAGGGGTTGTTTATTATGGACATAATGAGTTTACAATAGCAGATATCCCAGGATTAATTGAAAATGCAAGTTTAGGACATGGTCTTGGTATAAAATTTCTAAAACATCTAGAAAGATGTAAAATCCTTCTTCATATAATAGACATAACAAGTGATGACATAATTGATAATTATAAAATTATAAGAAAAGAATTGGAAAATTATAAAGATTTAGCTAGTAAAAAAGAACTAATATTACTCTCTAAAACAGATATGATTGATGAAGTTGCAGTTCATGAAAAGAAAAAGAAATTAGAAAAAATAACAAATAAAGAAGTAATGACTTACTCATCCATTACAAATACTGGTATTGAGATTGTTAAGAATCGTCTATTTAAAGCATTATAAAATTCATATTTTTTTACACAGCTCATCACTATTACTATCAATAACTTTCTTCAATTGAGCTAAAGCTTGTTTGTTATCTAATTTTTTATCTAATTCTGGCAGAATTTTAAAAATCACTGTGCCAGGATATTTTAACCAAGAATCTTTAGACCAAAATAAACCTGAATTTAAAGCAATTGGAATAATAGGTATATCTGGAAATTTTTTTCTAATTGCAATAATACCAGAATGGTATTCAGCTGATTCAAAAGTTCTCACACGAGTCCCTTCTGGAAAAATTATAATACTCCTCTTTTGTTTTAAATTTACTTCGCAATCTCTTAACATACTTTTTAACGCTGACATCCCTCCCTTTCTATCAATAGGAATCATACCCATTTGCTTCAAAAACCAGCCGTAAAAAGGTATACTAAGCAATTCTTTTTTTATTACATAAACTGGAAAATTTAAATATTGCTGAAAAAAACCTGTTTCAAGAACAGATTGATGTTTGCAAGCAATGATGAAAGGCTCTTTAGGTAAATTTTTTAGTCCCCTTAATTCTATTTTAATATTACAAATCGCTTTTAATCCATAAATTAAACCATAAGACCATATTGTGCCTAAAACTGCCATAACTTTAGGTTTTTTAAAAAAAACCAACGGAGATAATATGCTGCAAGTTATAATTGTCCAAACTGGCAAAAAAATATTAAAAATTAATGACCTAATGTAAACTAAAATTAAATTACTATTTTTCATATTTTTTTAAATAATCTTTTGATTTTAATAAATCTCGCTTTGTATCTATACTTATATTAGGGTCGTTAGTTATTACAATTTTGACTTTCATACCATTTTCTAACGCCCTTAATTGCTCTAATTTTTCATTTTTTTCTAATGGTGATTGAGGTAAACATACAAACTTCTCAAGAGAATTTGCTTTAAATCCATATATTCCAATATGTTTATAATTTTCATCTAACCTCACCGGATATCTAGTAAAATAAAGAGCGTAATTTTGGTAACTTTTAATAACTTTTACAGCATTAATGTTATTTATGTCATCTTCTATATCATTAATTTTAGAAGCAGCAGTGGCTATATCAATATCTTGTTCATCATTCAAAACATCATTTACTTTTTTTATAGTCATTGAATTGATATGTGGCATATCACCTTGTAAATTTATGATGTTGTCATATTCTTCATTTAAATTTTTATATGCTGCATAAACTCTATCTGTACCGGAAGGAAGCATTGGATCAGTACTTATATAATTAAAATTATAAGAATTTATTAAGTTTCCTAGCTCATCATTACAACCTGCAACAACAACTTTCCCTATATTTGCTTCTAAAGCCTTATTATAGACCCTGATTATCATTGGTATTCCTTTAATATTAATCAAAGGTTTTTTTGGCAAACGAGTTGAATCAAGGCGTGCAGGTATAATAATAATAGATTTTCGAAAAGTGTTCATCTTAAATAATTATTATCTCTTCTAGTGAGTAATTTGATTATACACATCATTAATTATATTTTGTATATCCTGAGAATCCACTATTTTTTTACTATTCTTAGTATTTTGCAGTTTTACCAAAAGATGAATAATATTCAATATTTTATCATGTTTAACTCTTAACCTATTTTTAAATTGATTATATAAATTAGATAAAAGCTTTTTTCTATCTAGATACGCATATGATACAGATTGCCTTAAGATTTTATTTGCATCTTCTATTGTTAAGAGTTTATTATTTTTCATCAATGAATAAATATAAGGCTCAGAGTTATCATTAAATAAATGCCACTTCTTTTGTTTCCAATATATATTTGATCTAATAACATCCGCACTACTAGATAGGTCTCCATCTAAAACTTTTATTGCTTTATCATCATCATTAACCTCAAAAAGTGCTTGAGCATAAATATGAGTTCTTACAATTTTAATTTGATCAGGATAATTTTTTAATAAACTTTCATTAATTAATTCAACAACCTTTTTAGGCTTACGTAGTTCCAAATATACATTTAATAACTTATTCAATACCTGCTCTTTCTCATATCCATTTAATCTATATTTATATTGGTGATCTAAAATCTTAGATGCCCTATCTAATAAATCTAAGTCAATTAAATAATTTACCAACTTTAAAGCTATTTTGTCCCCTATATTACCAATAAGGTTTAAGTAACTAAATTCATCAAATATTGCCACTTTTTGGAAAGCATCATATTTATCTCCAACTTCACTTAGAAAAATACTTATAAAAGTAGTTGTCATTTTCTCTTTTGCTTCTAAGGCTTCAAAACTATTATGAAAATATTCTATAATGGTTTGCCAAGTTAATAATGCATTAATATAATCCTCAACCATGTAATATAATTCAGCAGTTCTTTTTAAAACTGTTATTTCAAATTCTGAATTCCTAATTTTAAAATCTAAATATAATAATTGCTCAATACCCTCTTTAATGCTTATTTTTTTATTCTTAATTTCTAAATCAATCAACTCATATTCACACTTTGGGCTAAAATAAAATGAACCATCTATATTTTTACAATTTGTTAACAATTTTATGACATCATTATTATTCTCAGCTAATTTTTGTAAATTTGCTTGTTCATAATAAAATTCAGCTAAATTTTCCCTGGTTAAATTAATTTTTGATAAATTTTTAATAATATCTTTAGCTGCATTAAAATATTTATTTTTAATCAAAAGTCTAAGTTCAAATAGTTTAATTTTTATGAAAATATTTTCAGGATAATTTTTCAAAAAAGCACTATTATTATCAGAAAAAATTTCAATTAAACTACCACTTATTTTTTGAGGTTTATTATTCAATAAATTAATAATATCATTCCAAAACCTGACTTCCTTTAAATTCTTTGTTGGAACAGAAGATATATCTATTTTACTTATTAATTCATAAGCTTTATCAAATCTGTTGCTCATCACATTAGATACTGCATATGCCAATAAAAAATCATATTTGTTGGCTAATAATGGATTATTATATATTGAAAATTTTAATTGAGAAGTTGATTCAGGGTAGTAACCATTAGCTAAGTTAAGTAAAGCAAGATTAATTCTAAAATTGTATTTTTCATCAACTGAGCTATTATATATTTCTGATTGTATTAATTTTTGATCATTGATATATTCTTCCAAACCCTTTCTGTAAGGTTTTATACATAGGATACAATCTTCACTTTTAAATTTTTTTAATTTTGTAAACCCAGGGGTCTGAAATATAGAATTAATTAATGAAGACCCATATTTTGATGATATGTTAAGTCCATTTTTTGAAGTAATCCAAAATAAATTATCATTTTTATTAAACAAAAGTTCACTAGATTTTTCAGAAATAGCAACTCCTTGTATTGAAGGCAAAACATCTAAATCAACAAAAGTAAATTCATTTTTTATACCATACTGATAAGAATTTGTTGTTAGAACTGTAATTTTACCTTTATTTAAGGGGTCAATAAAAGAAATTATCTTTCCAGTTTTTAAATTTTCAATATCAAACTCTATTTTAGAAGTTGGTTCTTCAAAAGGTTTAGATACAAAATTAATAATTTTTGATTTAACTTTCTGAGGAAATATCTTAATAATAAATGAATTCATGTCTTTATATACCAAGAAATACTGATGATTTATTTTCTTTTCAACTAATTTAAAAACTATAGCTAAAGAATCATCTCCTATTTTATAATGATAAAAATCATCTACCAACGCATGATCAATAACGTGTTTATTGACATATTCATTTAAAATTTTGACATTTACAGGAACATATTTATCAAAAATAACATACAAATAGTCATTTTTTATATACGAAGCTATATTTACAGTTTCATCCCATGGAAATATTATTTTTGTATTTTCAATATTTTGATTTACAACAACGTCAAGTCGCTTAGGAATAAATTTATGTGTTTTAATCTTTGATTTTGAATTATCAAGCTCTATTTTTTTTATATTTGAGGTAATTTTTTTAACTTTTTTTGCCTTAACTTTCTTCTTAGGAATATTTTTTAGATGCTGTAATAAATTATATGGTCCAATACTATCATCTGCTAAAGCAACGTTAAACTCAAGGGAAAATAATATAATTAATGTAAGTAATATTATTCTAAAGGTCTTTAATTTCACAAGCAAACTATATTTAGTAAAAACTATTTGATAAACTCAAGCTTACTGATAATATTCATTTTGTAAATTATAATATTATTTTTATGAAAAATATTAAAATAAAAAATAGAATTGCTGTTGTTATATATAATTTAGGTGGTCCAAATAGCAGAAATGATATTGAATTCTTTTTATTCAATTTATTTAACGATAAAAATATTATAACTATTCCTAATCCTTTTAGATATCTTTTAGCAAAATTAATATCTAAACTTAGAAAAAAAGAAGCCACTCTTAATTATAATAAACTTGGCGGAAAATCTCCTTTACTTAAAAATACAATTAAACAAAAACAAGCTCTTGAAAAAATACTTGATAAAAGTACCCATAAAATTTTTATCAGCATGAATTTTTGTAATCCTTTGCCCTATCAAACAGTTAAAGAAGTTGAAAACTTTAATCCTACAAAAATTGTTTTAGTTCCTTTATATCCACAATTCTCTACTACAACGACTGCATCTTTTTTAGATAAATGGAATAAAGCTTTCAGTAAATCTACATTAACATGTCCTCAAAAAATCATTTGTTGCTACTATTCTCAAAAAGAATTTATTGAATCGTCTAAAAAGATTTTCTTAAACATATATAACAAGGCCACAAAAGAAAATGGAAAACCATATGTTATCTTTGTTGCCCATGGTCTACCTGAAAAAATTATTGAATCAGGAGATCCTTATCAATGGCAAATTGAAAATACAGTTAAATTAATTGTTGAATCAGCAAACATCAAAAACTTAGATTATATATTAGCTTACCAAAGCAGAGTTGGACCTGTTTCATGGATTAAACCTTATGCAGATGAAGTTATAATCAAAGAATCAAAAATGAATAAAAATATCCTAATAGTCCCTATATCTTTTGTATCTGAACATGTTGAGACCTTAGTAGAGCTTGATTTAGAATATAAGGAACTAGCTGAATCAAATGGAGCAAAATCATATTATAGAGCAAAAACAGTGAGTGAAGATGATGTTTTTATAAAAGGATTAAAAAATTTAATTATCAATGATAAAAGTAGTTGTGAAACCTGCCCTAAGAAATTTAATAAATGCTATAAAATTAAAAACTAAACAATTAGATGCATAAAATTGATTTTATTTATTCTAATAAACCAATTGAATATGAATTTTCAATGAAATTTATGAAAAATAAAGTAGAAAAAATTATTTCTTCTAAAGAAAATCAGGCAATATGGCTATTAGAGCATCCTAATATTTACACACTAGGAAGAAGCGCAGTGAAATCTGACATTAAAAATAATATTAATATTCCATATATTGATACAGATCGAGGTGGTAAAATAACTTATCATGGACCAGGACAAAAGATTATTTATATTATGTTAAATTTAAAAGAAATCTTTAATAATCAACCAGATATAAAATTATTTATTAATATGTTAGGGAAATGGATAATCACTATACTTAACAAAAACAATATTTTAGCTTATATAGATAATGAAAACATTGGAGTATGGGTAAAAGATAACAATATTAATAAAAAAATAGCATCTATAGGAATCAAATTAAAAAAATGGATCTCATATCATGGTATTGCATTAAATATTAACCCAAACATGAGCTATTTTAATAATATTAATCCTTGTGGAATATTAAATTGTAAAATGACATCTATTTATAAAGAAAATAATAAATTAATTGAAAATTATAAATTAAATGAAATGATCAAAAATACATTTTTAAAAAATTTTAATTTTGAATTAGGAAATGAATATAAAATTTAAATTATTTTTACCTTTTCTTACTTTGCTCTTAATCGTAACTTTATTTAGTTTTAAGCTTATTTTTAATAAAAGTACTGATAGTGTTATTAAATTAAAAAATGAGGAATTACTTTTTCACAAAACAGTAAGCATTTTTACTGAAAATGAAGTGAAATTTAAACAAAATAATAAATATATAATACTTAATTTTTTTTCAACAAATTGCGAGCAATGTATAAATAAATTATCTGAATTAGAGCATTTAAATAAAAAAGGAATAAAAATTTATGGTATAATGGTAGGTGAAAATAAAAATAATTTAACAACTTTATTAAATAAATTTGGAAATTGTTTTGAAGATATATTAATGATTAATTATAAGACATATAAAAATATTGGATATAATAAATTACCAGTGACTATTATTCTCAAAGATAACAAAATAGTATATAAATTTGAAGATAATCTTAAATATCAATTAATAGAAAAAATTATTTTAAATGAAGATAGAAATTAATACAGAATATAAACAAATCAATTCACTAAAGAGAATTGTTAAAAATCTAAATAATGAAATATCAAATTTGATTATTGAGAAAAATAATATAATTAAAATAATAGATACATTAAATATAAAATTAAAAAATTTAATTAAAGAAATTGAAGAAGAAAAAACTCTATCAAAGCAAATTTTAAATTTTGAATTTGGAAAATTTTTTGAATTATCAAAACAAAAAATGAATAAAATTATTGATGAAAAAGACCTTAATAAATCTAAGCTTGAATTGTTAATTGAAGATTTAAAAACAAAATATGATGAACAAAAAAAGTATGAAAATCTATTAGAAAAATCTAAAGATAGAATTGATTATGCAAATAATCTTACTGAACAAAAACATTTAGATGAAATATCACAACATAGACATATTCAAAATAAATTTTAATTATAAAATTAACTTTTTCACATACTTATTAAAACAATAGTTTTTCCTTGATTTATATTGCTACTCATAATTTGCATGTCTCATCATTATATAAATTTTCTGACATAAGTTAAATAATTGTAAAAATATAAATTTCACTCTAGACATTTTAAAAATACTATTATATAAAAAATGTGTATTAATCCTCGGTAGCTCAGTGGTAGAGCAAACGGCTGTTAACCGTTCGGTCGCTGGTTCGAATCCGGCCCGAGGAGCCATTTAAGTGTACTTCATGATTATTTGTTGGAATGTAAATTCGATATCTTCTAGGTTAAATCACCTTATTAAGATTGTTAAAGAGCATAATCCCAAAATAATTTTATTACAGGAGCTCAAATGCACTCAAGAAAAATTTCCTTATGATATATTAGAAGATTTAGGTTATAATATTAAGATTTTTGGTCAAAAGACATATAATGGTGTTGCTATTTTAAGTAAATTCCCTTTAGAAGACACAATCATTGGACTTGAAGGTATGAGTAATGAGCAAGAAGCTCGTTATATTGAAGCTACAATAACGATTAACAAAACATGCTATAAAATAATTTCAGCATACATTCCCAATGGCTCTGAAGTAGGTTCAGAAAAATTTATATATAAGCTGGAGTTTTTTAAAAAGCTTGAGAAAAGACTTATAAAATTGATTGGTTATGGTGAAAACGTAATTATTGGAGCAGATTTTAATGTTGCTCCAGAAAAGATTGATGTTTTTAACCCAAATCACTCTGATGGAAAATTATTATTTAGTATTGAAGAAAGAAAAAGTTTTAGACGCTTATTAAATTTAGGTTTAATTGATACCTATAGAGAGTTTAATAAAGAAGTGCAACAATTTAGTTGGTGGGATTATAGAGCTGGCAGTTGGCAACATAATAAAGGCATGCGAATAGATCATATCTTAGTATCACCTAGAATGGCAGATAAAATAATTACTACAGGAGTATTAGCAGAAACTAGAGGGTGGGAAAAACCATCTGACCACGCCCCTGTTTATATAGAATTTTAACTTCAAGAGCTCATAATTATTATCTTATCAATTATTTATAGATAGTATCCTGTATTTAATAATCAAATCTATATTGAAGTATATTTAAATAATCTGTATTATAAGCATCTATTCACGATAAATTTAATTCATCACTATGATTTTATGCAAAGATATCTCTATGCATTTTGGAGGTAAAAAACTTTTTGATAATGTTAGCTTTACTTTGAAGACAAATAATAAATATGGCCTAATTGGAGCAAATGGATCAGGAAAATCAACCTTAGTTAAATTAATTAAAGGTGAGGAAGAGTTAACTTCAGGTGATATAGTCATCAGTGAATTATTGAAAATTAGTGCTTTGAGCCAGGATCAATTTAAATATGAAAATGATAGAATAATTGATGTCGTGATTCAAGGGAATGAAATCTTATGGGATGCAATGAAAGAACAAGATGCATTAAGTAATAAAAGTGATGTTACTAATGAAGAAGGCTATAGAATTGCAGAATTAGAATCTATTATATATGAAAATGATGGTTATACTGCAGAATCAAACGCTGAGATAATTTTACAAGGACTTGGCATTGATGAGAAAGATTTCAAAGAACCTCTTAAAAAATTATCTGGTGGTTATAAAATTAGAGTTTTGCTTGCGCAATGTCTTTTTTCAAACCCTGATATACTGCTATTAGATGAACCAACAAACCACTTAGACATACTATCAACACAATGGCTAGAAGATTTTTTGAAAAAAAAATTTAAAGGAATTTTATTATTAATATCTCATGACCACGATTTTTTAAATTCAACATGTAATAATATCTTAGATATTGATTATAATACAATCACACTATACTCAGGTAATTACGATCATTTTATTAAAGAAAAACAAAATATAGCAGAGCAAAAAGAGTTAGAAAAAGCTTCAGTAGAAAAGAAAATAGCTAAAGATAAGGTTTTTATAGAGAAATTTAGATCCTCTGCTGCACGTTCTAAACAAGCACTTTCAAGAGAAAAAAAAGTTCAAAAAATAGATGTTCCAGAACTTATGCGTAGCTCAAGAATTGCTCCTAAGTTTTTATTTAAACAAAAGGAAAAATCCGGTCAAGAAGTGTTAGATATTTCAGAGCTTTCACAATCTTTTAAAGAAAATCCATTATTTCAAAATTTATCTTTTAAAGTAAATAGGGGAGAAAAAATAGCTGTCTTAGGTATAAATGGTATAGGAAAATCAACATTACTTAAAACTATGCTAGAACTAATAACTCCTACAAATGGAAGTATAAAATGGGGACATAATACAAAATATTCATATTTCTCACAAGATCATCATGACTTAATAAAGGGTAATGTTTCAGCAATAGACTGGTTAATGGATGCCACTAATGAATCAAATATTAGTACTATAAGAGGAGCGCTTGGAAGAATGTTGCTAACACAAGATCAAGTTGATAAGCTAGTTAATGTATTAAGTGGTGGAGAAGCTGCAAGATTATTATTTGCAAAAATCACACTTGAAAAAGCTAATATTCTAGTACTTGATGAACCTACAAATCACCTAGATTTAGAAAGTAGAATAGTACTTGCAAATTCATTGAAATCTTTTGAAGGAACAATTATATTTGTAAGTCATGATAGACATTTCATATCCACAATTGCGGATAGAGTTATTTTTATGAATAAAGGAAGAACTATAGATTTTCCAGGTAAATATAATGAATTTAGGAAAAAATATAGTAAATTTTTTGAAGTTTAAAGGTTTATGATAAGTCTAATTCACTTAAGTAAATTTTATGTCTAAAGTTATAATACTTTTTAATAGCATATTTATATAATGAAATTTGTATATAAATATGATATTATTACTATGTAAAAAACATCGATAGATATGTCTAATATTATACATCCAATTTACATAAATAGAATATCTACTGTAAGAAAAACAAACAAAAAAGACGGTAAAAAAAATTTCAAATTAGAAAATACATCTACAGTAAAAAATTTAAATAAATCTGATCATAAACAAGAAGTAAGCTCTGAAAATTTATACTTTTTACAGGCAAATGCTAGTGAAATAAATAAGGATAAAGATTTAAATTATGGAAACAATTTGTTAGATCTATTAGCTAAATATAGGAAATCAGTATTACTTTCAAAGCCATCAACCAAAGAGCTATATGAAATAAAAACAACTCTTGAGATGTATAATAAATCTTCTTCTGATACTAAAATTAATAATATAATTCAAGAAATTGAAACTTTAGCAAATGTAGAACTTGCAAAAAGAGGCATAATATAAAATGTCATTCTTTAGTTTAATCTCTAAAATCCTACCTTTATATATAATCACTGTACAAGGCTATATTGCTGGAAGATTACATGAAATTGACACAAAGTCTTTAAGTAAATTAATGTTTCATTTTTTAATGCCTGTTATTTTCTTTGATGTGGCATTAAATACAAAACTTGAATTAAGATATATTCTTCTTCCAGTTCTATATTTTATATTTTGTGTAATTTTGCGCACAGTATCTCTCTTTATTGGTTCAAAATTCTTTGATGATGGAAGGGAAAAAATTATTGGATACGCAGCAGGAAGTGTTAACATAAGCAGCTTAGGGCTTTCTATTGCTATGTTAATTTTTGATAATAACTATATAAGAATCTTTATGTTATCAACAATTGGGTTCATGACTTATGTATATACTGTAGGTAATTACACAATATCTAATAATATTAAATCAAGTAAAAGAAGATTGCCATATCTTTTAAAATTACCACCAATGTATGGCTTTGCCATTGGCATTATAGCAAATATTAGTGATATAAGGTTATTTGATGGATTTAATAATTTATTTTCACAGATGAGAGCTGCTTATTTAGTATTAGGCATGATGATTTTTGGATTAAGTTTAAGCAAAGTAAAATTAAATGGTGGTGTTAAATTTATAAGCATTTTTGTTTTATCAAAAACACTAATATCTCCATTACTATATTTATCATTTATATTATTAGATAAATTTGTATTTCATATTTATGATAATGAAATGTATAAATTATTTTTTCTTTTGTCAGCTTTGCCTCCAGGAGTAGATTGTATTATAACTTGCAATTTATATAATAAATTTCCTGAAAAAGCAGCCATAGCTTTATTAGTAAGCACAATTATATCTACCATATACATACCATTTTTCTTACAGTTTTTTAATAATGCAACGTAAACTAAATTTAAAAACTCCTTATCAAGTTAATGAAGATGAGCTAATTGTTTCTTTAGCTAACATAGAAATATATAAGTCTATTTTTAAATGGGATAAATGGGTTAATAATAGAATATTAATTATTGGCTCAGAAAAATCAGGCAAAACATCTTTTGCTAATTTATGGCGAAATACTGTAAATGCAAAGATTATAAAAAATATTGATAACTTAGAAGATAATCAAAGAGTAATTGTTGATAACATAGAAAATTTTAATGAACTCAATTTAATAAATATAATCAATTTCACTCAAGAAAGATCACTATCATTATTAATGACTTGTTCAAAATATCCATCTTTTAAACTTAATGATCTAGCATCAAGAATTAAATCAACATATAAATTAATTATTAAAGAGCCTGATGAAAATTTAGCAAAACTACTATTGAAAAAATTCTTTAAACAACGACAAATTAAAATTTCTGAAGAAGTTATTAATTACATCTATAATAACATTCAAAGAAAATACTCTTCTATTGAACAAATAGTAAGTCTTTTAGATAATCAATCAATTATTCAAGGAAGAAAACTTACAGTTAAATTTATACAAGATGTATTTAAAAAATTTAACATTGCAAATGAAGAATAATATTCAAGATTATATTATAAATATAATAAAAAATCATGGGCCTCTTACAATAGATAGAATTATCCAGATTTCATCAAATTATTATTATTCAAATTTTGATTCAATAGGAGAAAAAAGTGATTTCATTACTGCACCTGAAATTAGCCAAATGTTTGGTGAAATAGTTGCAATATATTTGATTGATACATGGTATAGAAAATTTAATAAACCGTTAACATTAGTGGAATTAGGGCCAGGAAATGGAACCATGATGCATGATATTCTAAGAACAGCTAAACAATTTAAAAATTTTTATAGCAATATTAAAGAAGTAGCATTAATAGAAACAAGTCCATATTTAGTAAACAAACAAAAATCTCGATTAAAGGATTTTAATAATTTAAATATCACTTGGTATACAAATATTGATGATGTAAAAGGAGATAATTATTTAATCATTGCAAATGAATTTTTTGACGCACTTCCTATCAAACAATTTTATTATAAAGATAATAAAATTTTTGAAGTAGTTATATCCTTAAGTGATAATAAATTAATCTATGGATTAATAGAAAATTCTTCAAATTTAATCACCAATAGCCATTTTAAAAACTCTCAATTCATTGAAATCTCTGATTATAGAAAAAAATATACAGACCATATATCTAAAAAAATTTCAAATGATAAAGGCATTGCATTGATTATTGATTACGGCTATTTAAAAAATCCAAATAAAAGCACCTTACAAGCTGTAAAAAATCATAAAAAAGTTAATTTACTTGATAATATTGGCTATGCTGACATCACCTCTTTAGTTAATTTCACAGATATAAAAAACGATTTTATTAAAAATAATATATCGTCAAACATATTAGACCAAAGTGAATTTTTAACTAAAAATGGTATTATAGAAAGAGCTGAATCTCTAATAAAGTCTAGAGCTTCACGTGAAAAAATTAATTTTCAATTAAATAAGTTAATAGCAAATGATGAAATGGGCACTTTATTTAAAGTACTTACAACCTCCCCTACTTTTTGAATACAATTTAATCTAATTCAGTCTGTTATTATATTATGATGAATATATTCTTCAAATTAAATTAATAATTGGACTTTTTTAAGCATTCTCATTATGGAAACATTACTTGTAGGTATATTTGTATCTTTTATATCAAACCATTTTAACTCATTTGACTCTTTATTTTTTTTCATTGATTCTCTTTCAGCAATTAAAAGAAATCTGCAATCAAAGTGATAATGCGAAGGTTCATCTTTGATTTTAGGAATTATATGAATATCTAAATCAAATATATTTTCAAAATGTAAATGAAAATTATTTATTCCTGACTCTTCCCTTGCTTCTTTTAATGCTACTCTTATTACATCATTATCTCCATCACAATGTCCGCCAAGCTGGAACCATCTATTTAATTTTTTGTGATGCATCAACAAAAATTTCGACATATTTTTATTCATAATAAATGCAGATGCAGTAAAATGACCTAATTTATTAGATCTACTAAAGTGATTCTCTGAATTATAAATAAATTCCAACATCTGATCTTTATATACCATTTCTCTCAAGTCTAGTGCCTTATAATTTTTAATTAACTCTTCAATATTTTTAGTGTTAGATATATTCATCTGATTTTAGTTATTTGTTTCTTTAGTCTTTATTTTATATATTACATAGAGATTATTTGGTAGCATTTCTACCTACTTTAAAATCCACAGACTATTAAATTGCAAATAACATACCCCTACCCCCATAAAACATATCCTTGATTTCTTATAGTTTGCAAAAATTCTGGTGATTTAGGATTTTTTTCTATTTTAGTCCTAAGCCTAGTAATTTGAGTATCAATAGTTCTAGCGTTGATATTATTTAATTGCTTAGCTAATTCCTCTCTTGAAATAACAATATTAATATTCTTAGTAAAAATATTTAATAAGTCCCTTTGACTAGTAGTTAAGGATATTAACTTACCATCAGATGATAAATTTTTATTTTCTAAATCAAATTCAAAATTTCCAAATTTTACTTTTGTTTCAACACTTGATTCTTTTTTAAATCTTGAGATTATTTTCTCAATCCTAATAAGCAGTTCTTTTGGTTCAAATGGCTTAGCAATATAATCCTCAGCACCACTTTCTAAACCATTTATCCTATCATCCACATCTGCTAAAGCTGTTAGCATTATGACAGGAGTATTAAAAAATTTCCTCTTTAAAAACTCTATCCCTGTTTCATTAGGCATTAGAACATCTAATATAATTAGATCAAATTGAAATATATCTAACAATTCATCTGCCATAACAGTATTATTAGCTATGCTTACAATATAATTATTTTTATTCAAATACTCAGATAAAAGCTGACCTATTTCTTCATCATCATCAATTAATAATATATGATACTGCATATATCATTATTCTATAATTTTTGGAACAACATAAAACCCATATTTACTTTTTGGCACATTTTTTAAAACATCATCCCTAGAATTTTTATCAATTACCTCGTCTTCTCTTAATCTTAAATTATTTTCAATAACATTATACAATGGTTTAACATCTTTTGTATCTACACCTTTTAACTCATCAAATAAATCAATAATTTTACACATATCACCAATATATGTCTCTAATTCTTCTTCACTACATGAAATACTTGATAACTTTATTATTTTTTCAACTTCAGATTTACTTATATCCATTATAATATATATTAATCAATGCTATATAATATCTTTTTACTAATATGATTTTTGAAAGTAAAGATGAATTTTTAAATAAACTGAATAAATTAGAAAATTTTAAAGTATTAGGCATCGATTTTGGTACTAAAAAATCAGGCTTGGCTATTTATAATAGCAGTATTAAAATAGTGACACCTCTTCAAATTCTGCAAAATATCACTCAAAATTTCAATAAATTATTAGAGCTAATAGATGAAAATTGTATTAATGGAATTATTGTAGGGAAGCCAGTAAAATTAAATGGCCTTGATACAGAAAACATCAATCAAATAAATAAACTTGTGAAATTACTATCCAATGAAACAAAATTACCAATAATTCTCGTTGATGAAAGATTCACCACCTCCTTAGCCAACACACTTATGAAGCAAGCAAACATTAAAAGGAAAGAAAGGAATAAAATTGATGACCTTGTATCTGCATCCATAATACTTGAAGAATTTTTTTATTAATTTTTGCTTTCTTAACCAAATCTTAACGTTTTTCTTAAAAACCTTAACGTAATCTTAACGTTTGAGCTATATAATGCAATTTCAACTTAAAGAAGGAGTACATAACATGCATAACATTAATTTTTAAAATGAAATAGACAATTCCACATCTACAGGAAAAATACTTAGTAGATAAATTAGAGCAATTAGCTGCAAGACTTGAAGGCTATACCTTTAATATGGTTTTTGATAATCTTGGAGCTCTTGCTGCCTATAAAATATATAAATCTGGACATACAAAGTTTGCAAATTATGCAAAATTTAAGCACTACTATCAATTTGAAGCATACGAAGCAGGGTTTGAAATAGAGGATGCTGTTAAATTTAAATATCATTGGCAAGTTATCGAAGTTGTTGAAAATAAAGTGCCAATAGATCACGTAATCAAATATCAATGGCATCTTCCAAAATTTAAACACAAAGACATCGCTCCCTTTGATGGTATTAAACAACATCAAGAATTGTCTGCGCTTATTAAGGAAAACTTTGAATTAATAAATATTAATTCACATGAATGTGAGCTAGTGCATAGGCATTATGATATGAGTGGCGATGGTCTTTTATTATCGGTATATTGTGATGTTAAAGAGCTATTAGATACTACTAATAAAAGTCAAACAATAGATCATATAGAAGAATAGATAAATTATAATATTTAAGTGAGGGGATAAAATCTTATAATCATGAAGTGCATTACCTCTCAGCAATCATCACGAAGGAGGAATGCATGCCACCCTACAGTCATCACGAGGGAGAGACGAAGTCTCGACTGTGGTGATCCAGAATTATTGCCTCACTTATGTCTTTGAGATATTCCTGGATTGCCACGAGCATTAACATACTCTCGCAATGACTATATTTTTAACTCAAATTGTATTAAATGCACCTATATAATAGCTTTTTTATCTCTTGCAACTAAACTCTTATCTACAACTTTGATTAAAATAATATTTTTTCTTTTGTTATTTTCATAAAGTGCTAAAATGGATCAAGCTAGACATAATTAAAAAATAAAATTTATGCTGAAAAAAAGTGATAAAATTTTCACTAATTTAGATGGGAAATTATCGTTTGATATTCAATCTTCAATCAAAAGAGGCATTTGGCATAATTATAAAAAAAATTTAAAAAAATCACCTGATGATATCATAGAAGAAGTTAAAAAATCTGATTTAAGAGGCAGAGGTGGCGCTGGCTTTTCTACAGGCATGAAATGGTCATTTATGCCAAAAGAAGAAAAAAATGGCATGCCGTCCTATCTCATTGTAAATGCTGATGAAAGTGAGCCAGGCACTTGTAAAGACAGAGATATCATTCGTTATGAACCACATAGAGTTGTTGAAGGCAGTGTTTTATCTGGCCTAGCAATAAGAGCTAAAGCAACCTATATCTATATTAGAGGCGAGTATTACAATGAGTCAGTTATCTTACAAAAAGCCATTGATGAAGCATATGAAAAGGGATTTTTAGGAAAAAATATTTTAGGAACTGGCGTTGATTACGATATTTATATTCATCGAGGAGCTGGTGCTTATATATGCGGAGAAGAAACAGCATTATTAAACAGTTTAGAAGGCAGAAAAGGAATGCCAAGGTTAAAACCTCCAGCTTTTCCAGCTGTTGTTGGTGTATGGGGTTGCCCTACTACAGTTAACAATATAGAAACAATTGCAGTTGTACCTGAAATCTTAAAACGTGGAGCTGATTGGTTTGCATCTATAGGCAGACCTAAAAATACTGGAACAAAGGTTTTTTGCATTTCTGGACACGTTAATAAACCATGTAATGTTGAAGAATCAATGTCTATACCTCTAAAAGAATTGATTGAAAAACATGCAGGAGGTGTTAGAGGTGGATGGGATAATTTACTTGCTGTGATACCTGGAGGCTCATCGGTACCAGTTATTCCAAAAAAAATATGTGAAGATGTATTAATGGATTTTGATAGTTTAAAAGAATCAAATACAGCACTTGGAACTGCTGGTGTTATTGTTATGGATAAATCTACTGATATAATTGAAGCTATTGCAAATTTATCAAAATTCTACATGCATGAATCATGTGGGCAATGCACACCTTGCAGAGAAGGCACTGGATGGCTTTATAGAATCATGACTAGATTAGTAAAAGGTGATGCAAAAATTGAAGAAATTGATTCAATAATAGAACTTACTAAGCAAATTGAAGGACATACTATATGTGCATTGGGTGATGCTGCAGCTTGGCCTATACAAGGATTAGTGAGACATTTTAGACCTGAAATAGAAAAAAGAATTAAAAATTTCCGCAATAAAAAATCTGCAGCTTAGTTAAAAGTATATTTCACTTATAAAAGCAACAATCAATTTAAGAAATTTATTGATTTATAATTATAAATCAATATAAAGAACAAATTATGTATTTAACTAGCTAAATAATGTTAAATATTAAGAGTTCAAAACTTCTTATATCATCTTTGATATATTATTTAAATTCCTTTATCTTTTGATTTATTTTGATTTTCACTTAATATTTTCTCTGAGTGCGGCCCTTTTGTCATAGATAGTAAAGTAAATTTTTCAATTAGCTGACTTGCTACAGAATGTTGATTTTCACGAGCATAATCTAATGGAGTTTTACCTTCGTTATCTTTCTGTGACAATAATTTATCCAAATCACCATTCATTTGCAATATATCAATTGTTTGTAGTTGCCCTTCCATATCTCTCTCTTTAAACTGTTCAGCTAACATATGTAATAAATTTTGACCTTTATTATTAGTTTTAGTAACATCTGCACCTTCACTTATTAAGTATTCAACAGAATCGCCTCTACCATATTCTGCAGATTTCATAAGCACTGTTTCACCATACTTGTTTTGAATATTAATATCAGCGCCAAATCTATCCACCACTTCTTTAAGCATATTTGATGAGGCGAATAAACTATGTAAAACTCCTTGGCCATTTTGATCCAAAGAGTTTACATCATGAATTTTATATTCAGCTCCAAAAATATTGTATAAAAACTCAAATAATTTTTCTAACATAGTATATTGACTACTATCTTTGACATTACTTTCAAATAGTTTTATACCCTCAGTGTCCAAAAAATGTTTCAACAAATCAAGTCCATCTTCTGAATTAGATATAGCTTTTATTGGATCTAAACCAGAACCTTTATACACTTCCATTTTATCACGTATTTCCTCAATTCGATCGCTAGTTAATCCCACCATCTTGAACCCCTCTTAAAAATTAAATAAACTTTATTTATGATATTTATAATTTTTTTATTAATCAACAAAATATTATTAATTTATTCTTTAAGAATTTATTAAACACAACTATTCACAATTTTTAAGCAAAAGTTCAAATTATTTTATTTTTTATATAATAAAAAATATAATTTAATAATATGTTTGCAATTAATATTATTTTAGGTATATTTTATCTTAACTAAGTAAAAAGCGGGCGTAGCTCAGTGGTAGAGCACAACCTTGCCAAGGTTGGGGTCGAGGGTTCGACTCCCTTCGCCCGCTCCATTATGGGGGCATAGCTCAGTTGGTAGAGCATCTGCTTTGCAAGCAGAGGGTCATCGGTTCAAATCCGTTTGCCTCCACCATCTTTTATTATTTTATCGCCACTTCTCCATTAATATTATTTTCAAATTGTATATAAATCTTATAATTTCAGTTTTAATTATAAAAACAAATTTCTGTAATTTATCTTTTTTTACTTTAATATTTTTAGTATCCTTTACATTATTTATTTCTGAATCCCCGAATGTTTGATAAACAATTCTTGGCTCAATACCTGCAAATTTAACATCAAATTCCCATGACCTTAAAAAATAATGATCAACAGGCATTTTAATAGGAAGTGAACTTTTCAGTTGCTTATATGCTGCATCTCTATTAATTAAATATGCTCCAGCATGACTAATATTAAATAAATAGTAATTCAAAGAATATTTATTAATAATTTTTTTAATTTTTATTGGAAGCCCTCCATGGGATATGTCAAAGGATAAAATATCCCATAGTTCACTTATTCTTAAAGATTTACCAATAATCTTTCTAAATAAATTTGGATTAAATGAAATATCATCCTCTAATACCAAAGCAAATTGATTGTTTGATTCTAAAAACTGCTTCCAGACTTTAAAATGTGACATTGAACAACCTATTGTACCTAATTTAGGAGAATGTCCTAAATATTTGTTATAATTATTAAAATCAACTAGGTGATTTATCTTTTCTTTTGGAATAAAATTGCCATCAACAGCTTGTACAATTGTATATGGCATATTTAGCTGCTCTAATAAAGGCTTAATTGTCCTTAACCTATCTTTAGATCTTTTTAAATTTATTAAATAAATTCCTATGCTATCTTTTGTATAATGGCTATTGTAAGGGGTCGATAAATTATCTTTAGTTAATTTAGAATTTTGCTTATTATTTAATACATAAAAACCTGGTTTTTGAATAAATACTGCTAAAATTATTATAAAAATAGCCAAGGTTATAAGTAATAATATTCTTTTAATCATACTGCCTTTAGTTATATATATTTTTTTACTTATATGAATTATTCATTATATAGGTATCATTTAAGTTATTACTATATATACCAATTATTTAATTAACCTTACACAAGCACATTTCGCTTATTAATACCATATATCTAATATAACTTCATCCACTAATAATGATATACATTACAACTATTTACTTTAATTTATAAAATTAACTCAATAAATTTTATTTACAACATAATATTACCAAAGTAGCCTGTGTTAAATTTAATAATGTATCTTCATGAAAGTTAAGATAAAAGTTAAAGCAATCGGTGTAAATAGAGTGGATATTTTACAGTTAGAAGGCAAATACACATCTCCAGATGGTAATAGTATTCCTGGACTTGAAGTATCAGGTATCAGGAATGATAATGGTCAAAGAGTATTTGCATTATTAACTTCTGGTGGATATAGCGAAGAAGTTGAAGTTGATGAAAATTTTATTCACCCTATCCCCAATCATATTGATTATAACATAGCAGCAGCAATTCCAGAAGCAATTGTAACAACTTGGCTAAACTTATATAATATTGGAAAAATCAAAGATTGCTCTAATGTTTTAATACATGGAGGTGCAAGTGGTATATGCTCATTAACAATCCAATATGCTTTAAATGAAGGTAAGGATGTTTTTACAACAGCCAGAGATATTAAAAAATTAGATTATTTAAAAAATTTTCCAAATTGCAAAAGATTAAGTTTTGATCAATTTAAAGATAAAATAAAATCTAAAAACCTAAAAATTGACTTAATCATAGATATATTAGGTGGAAAATATTTAGATCAAAATTTAAGCTTACTAAATAAATATGGGAAGCTTATATTATTTGCTGTAATGGATGGCAAGATATCAGAAATCAACGCTGCAAGAATATTGATGAAAAATTTAACAATTATTGGCTCTACACTTAGAAATAAGAATGAAAAGCAAAAATCATTACTATTTAAAGAAGCATGTAAAAACCTACTACCTTATATTTTTGAAGGAACTATAAGGCCATTAATAAGCAAAATATTTTCTCTTAAAGATTATATACATGCACATCAATATATAAAATCCGGAAAAAATATTGGTAAAGTTATTTTAGTAACTAATTAAAATATAACTAATAAATTAAATAAACCATAGGTTACAAAATCTTAAATTTTTACATTATAAAATTTTACTTTTATAATTAATAGTGTTATATTTACTCTCACAAAAACTAATTAGCTGACAAAATGTCAAAACAATATAGTTTTAATATAGGAGATTCTGTAGTTTATCCCACACATGGAGTAGGCAAGATATTATCTGAAGAAGTAGATAATTATGGTGGTATCGAGATAAAAGTATATGTTATTACCTTTGAAAATAATAATATGACTTTAAGAATTCCACAATCCAGAGCTACTAAAGTTGGACTTAGACCACTTTGTTCTAATGAATTCTTAAACAAGGCTCTGGATGTTTTATCAGGAAAAAAAATAAAACTAAACAAAGGTATGTGGAGCAAAAGGGTTCAGCAATATGAAACTAAAATAAACTCAGGTAATGTAATTGCTATAGCAGAAGTTATAAAAGAATTGCATAGTAATGTTGAAAAATCTGAAAGATCTTACAGCGAAAAAATTATATATAATGATGCTCTTGAAAGATTAGCTGGTGAATATGCTGCAATGTGTAAAGTTGAACTGGAAGAAGCAATTAATAAAATTAATGATAAACTAAACTAAACTGCTAAATTTTTCATATATTTTTATTAATTTCACTACCCTATCATTATGAATTAATTAATTTCAATCATCTTCTTTGTATAAGTTATATCATTAAATCATCTATAAACTCTATATATCAGTAAAATTATCTAAACCCAAGTAATATAATTTAGTGAATTTTAAAAGTTTGCAAATGTGATTCAATATATATTTTTGATATTGTCTTAACAGATGCAGCAATTATAGCATCAATAAACCATGAAAATTGATAATGCTCTGAAGTATATATATAATAACCCGAACTGCAGATAAGAAATAAGAAATTTATAGCAAATCTTGTAGTCATGAAGAAGAGTATCTCTCAAGAGTCATCACGAAGGAGAGCTTTAGCTCGACTGTGGTGATCCACAATTATTATTGCATTTATATTTGTTGATAGCTTCTCTGGATTGCCACGAGCACTTTGTGCTCTCGCAATGACTATATTGTTGTTCATAACTGTACTAAATATTGTTGTATAGTCGCATTCTAATTCTTTATAGAGCAATTCTTATCTACAGCTCAGGTTTATAACAAGACTCTTGTTTATTATCATTTGAAATAAAAGTCATTAATTTAGATATACAACTGGAATCTCTTTCTTTTATTGAATCTTGTCTTTTTTTTGAAGCAATTATAAAAAAATTATCTATTGGCTCACATGTATAATTAGAAATATATCCACCTTTTATAAGTTTTTTAGGAAAAAAAATTTGAGTTGGAATTAATATAGTAGACTTACATAATATCTTCAGTATCTTTCCGTAAATTGCACCTTCATCATATACATACCCTATACCTCCTACTTCTTGCTTATTATATATGCAAAAGGCAGCTTTGATATATCCTTAAATATACTACTTGCTACAAAATCATTATAAAAATCTTCTAATTTATTAGACATTAATGATCTAATAAATATTTCTGGTATCATTTCCTGAACATTTGGAATTCTATCTACCACAAATTTCCAAGTAGTATAAAGCATAATATATAATATACCAACATTTACTGTTAAATTACTATTTATAGAGTAGATATAATTGATTGGAGTATTATCTATTGCAATACTTCTCAATATTTCAAATTTTATCTATCATAAGTTGCAAAAAACTACAAGTAATATATAGCATACTTACATATTGATATTTAAATTTTATCACTAAATTCACATAAATCATAAATTATACACTCTTTGCACATTGGCTTCCTTGCTTTGCAAATATATCTACCATGCAAAACTAACCAATGGTGTGCATATTTCTTCCATTTATTAGGTATCTTCTTAACTAAAGCAAATTCTGTTGCATCAGGTGTTTTTGTTTTGCATAGCCCTAATCGGTTACTTACTCTAAAAACATGTGTATCAACTGCAATTGTATGTTGATTAAATAATGAATTCAGTAAGACATTTGCACTTTTTCTTCCTACACCTGGTAATTCACATAAGTCATCAAAATTATCTGGAAGTTGATTATCATGTTTATCTACCATTATTTGACAAGCATTTATAATATTTTTTGCTTTAGAATTGTATAATCCTATACTTTTTATATAGCCCCTTAAATTTGCTTCACCTAACATAAGCATTTTATATGGATCATCTGCCACCTCAAATAATCTGGGAGTAACCTTATTCACTCCTTTATCAGTGGATTGTGCAGAAAGAACTACAGCTACAAATAAAGTAAAGTTATTAACATAATCTAATTCTATTTTTGGCGTAGGTCTTTGCTGACTCAAAATCTGAAAAATTTGATCAACGTTTTTTTTATGCATGAACCTTAGTCTTTTAATTTTACCATCTCTCCAGGTTTAATCCATTTATCGAAATCTTCTGCAGAAATCAACCCAAGAGATACTCCAGATTCTTTTAGAGTTATATTTTTTTCATATGCATTTTTTGCAATTTTAGCTGCATTATCATAACCAATATATGGATTAAGCGCAGTAATTAACATCAATGATTGATGGAGCAGCATATCAATTTTTTCATGATTAGCTTTAATACCAATAAGGCACTTATTTGTAAAGCTTGTTACAGAATCTGACAATAATTGAACAGATTGTAAAAAATTATAAATTACAACTGGCCTAAATACATTTAACTCAAAATGACCATTTGAACCTGCAACTGTTATTGTAGTATGGTTTCCAATAACTTGAGCAGCAACCATAGTGATTGCTTCACACTGAGTTGGATTGACTTTGCCTGGCATAATTGAAGAACCTGGTTCATTCGCCGGTAATATTAACTCCCCAAATCCACACCTAGGACCAGATGCTAAAAACCTTATATCATTAGCAATTTTCATTAAACTAGCAGCTAAAGTATTAAGAGCTCCACTAGCTTCAATTAATGCATCACAACTTGCAAGTGATTCAAATTTATTGCTAGAAGTTTTAAAATCTAAACCAGTTATCTCATTTATATTTTTAATGAAATGATCAATAAAAGCTTTACTACAATTAATACCAGTGCCAACAGCAGTACCTCCCTGGGCAAGTTGTTTTAAATTTGGCAAGCACTTGTTTATTCTTTCTATATTTAGTTCTACTTGAGCTAAATATCCTGAAAATTCTTGAGATAAAGTAATAGGCGTTGCATCTTGCAGATGTGTCCTCCCTATTTTTACTATATCTTTGAATTCTTTTACTTTATTATTTAATTCCTTTTTAAAATAACTTAAAGATGGTAATAAATTAGATTTTATTTCAGTAACAGCTGCAATATGCATAGCAGTTGGGAATGTATCATTTGAAGATTGACTCATATTCACATGATCATTAGGATGCACAGGTTTTTTACTTCCAACTTCACCACCTAATTCTTCAATTGCTAAATTTGAAAGCACCTCATTCATATTCATATTTGTTTGTGTTCCTGAACCAGTTTGCCAAACAGATAGTGGAAAATTATCATCATAAGAACCTGATAAAACCTTATCAACAGCACTTGATATAGCTTTTGAAATTTTAGAATCTAATTTTCCTATTGTTTTATTAGACAGTGCTGCAGCTTTCTTTTGTTTTGCTAATGCATAAATCAATGCTTTTGGCATTTTTTCAATACCTATTTTAAAATTCTCCAAAGATCTTTCAGCTTGAGCACCCCAGTATTTATCTGAAGGTATTTTCATATTGCCCATTGTATCAGATTCATTTCTAAAATTTACCATTTATTAATACCTAAAATATCGTTTTGGCTTAGAATCTAAGATAAATTTATATTGAATTCAAGCAGTATATATAAGAATAATCACGGGACTGTTACTAAGCAGTGTTACATTCTAATAGAGAGAATAAAATTATTTTAAGTTTAGCAATTTTTAAATAGCAAAATCTAATGAGTGGAGATTGAAAAATTTATTGATGAACGCAATTTGATTTTTTAAATTATTATAATAATAGATAGTTATATAACCATAAACAACGGGATTACTGCTTAACCTTGTCATTGCGAGGATGCAATAGCATCCGTGGCAATCCAGGAAAATTATCAACAAACGTAAATATAGCAACAATTCTGGATCACCTCAGTCGAGCTAAAGCTCTCCTTCGTGATGACATATATAGCAACAGTCATTGCGAAGATGCTCTTCAAGCATCTGTGGCAATCCAGTAATAATACACTTTATGATGACAAGATTTTCTATAATTTCCTAACCTTTTATCTGCAGTTCAGGTTACAGATAGGGTTGGTGTGTGGTGGCAAAAGAGATTGTTCTTAACATTAGAGCATACCATCGTAATGAGTTGTATAATGGTCTTCAATTTTATGGTGGATATCTATGTGATTCATATCTTTAATATTGAAATCTTCTGTACACTCTTTTAATACTAAGTCAGTTCTAAAGTCCGTTCCATGTACTGCTATATCTTTTATACCAAGTAACATATCACCAACATAAGCAGCACTTAACATACTTGCTACATATTGATAATAGGTTCCTATTCCTGCATAATAAGCACCCGCTAATCCTAGTATACCTCCTCCTATCTTACCTATGTTTTGTTCCTCAATATCCAAATAGTTTTTGACCGCTCCTAAGCTAATTACCCCCATTGTCAACATTGGTGCCGGTGAAAACATTCCTATTCCTATTCCAAGCACCATTTCCCATATTAAATTTTGTTCCTTCTCTCCTATATGCTCATATAGGGTATATTCGTCTACCATCCTTTTTACGCTTTCCATATTTATTACTAAGCTATTCACTATTGCTTCCTTGAAATAGAACCCTCCTACTCTTTTTAATGGTAGATTCCATTCATCCATTTCTGATTCATATCCTAAATAAGCTCCTCCTAATCCTAATGCTCCTTCCACTCCATACTGCAAATACTTAATATCTACATGTTCTGAAACTTCCTTCTTTACTTCTTTTGGCAGTAGATTCACTATATTCTCTGTCAACAACATCAATGTTGCTAACTTATCAATTCTTCCTATATCTAGCTTGTGTTTAGCTAAAGTATCTTTGATAGTATAATTGGCCCTAGCAGCTGTTATTTCTTCTCCTGTATAAAATTCAACAGCTCTTATTCTAAAATCCTGTAAATATTGTAAATTAATACGATTTGTTTCTTGTTTTCCAAGATGTTGAACGATTATACTAATTGCATCTTCAGGAATATGAATAGCTGTAGATTTAAGTGCTGGAAGTGAAGTGGAGAATATTCCTTCAATCTTTAATTCAAATTTTTTAGGTTCCCGAATAGCTAGAATTGCATCATTGTATTGCATAACCTCATCTAACCCATTTGTATCCAAAACTATGTTAGAAGGAAACTGACTATTTTTTATCATAATTTCCAGATACTTTATACCTTGGTCTCTTATTTCATTACTCCCAAGGTCAATAGTATGAGAGACTTTGGAATCTTTTAGTTGTTCAGCTAAACCTATTGCTCCTTGGTCTCCTATTTCATTACTCTCAAGACTAATAGTATGAGAGACTTCTGAACCTTTTAGATGTTCACCTAAACCTATTGCTCCTTGGTCTCCTATTTCATTACTCTCAAGATTAATAGTATGAGAGACTTCTGAACCTTTTAGATGTTCACCTAAACCTATTGCTCCTTGGTCTCCTATTTCATTATACCCAAGCTCAATAGTATGAGAGACCTTGGAATTTTTTAGTTGCTCAGCTAGAAGCATTGCTCCTTGAGCTCCTATTTTATTATCCTCAAGCTCAATAGTATGAGAGACCTTGGAATTTTTTAGTTGCTCAGCCAGATCCTTTGCTCCTTGGGCTCCTATATTATTACTCCAAAGATTAATAGTATGAGGAACATTGGAATCTTTTATTATTTTTATAGCTTCATTTAAATTCATAATTTACCCCCCCCGTATTACTATATCTAAATTACTTTCATCCTAATTTTCCGTGTTAATTATAGCATTTATAAATATACATAAAAAGTAATTTTTTAAAGTAAAATCAAGATAATATCAATTTTACTATACTGGATGGCAAGTACCAGCATATACTTTACCAGAAAATCTAACTGATGTAGTTGTTATGAGAATTGTTATACGTGAAGGGTTTAGCTATGAAATGATGAATCTATTATTAAAGGATTTGGAAAAAGCTATTGAATATTGCAAAGCAAATTCAAAAAACTTAAAGCATACTAAAAGGCATTGTTATAAACATTAATATAATCCTTTACTTCTTTTTAATTGCTTTTTTATACTTTTTACTAAATTTATTAAATCAACTTTTTGATTATATCACTTTGTAATAATTTACCTAACTTTATAATTCTACTCTTGTTTTAATTTGACGCTATACTAGAAAAACCTTAATTATTGAATTCTAATCAATTTTAAATTCAGAATTTTTTTCAATAATGTTTGCAAATCTAAATAAATTTTCTTCATCATATGATTTAGATATTAATTGAATACCAAGTGGCAATTTATTTTTAGAAAATCCAACAGGAATTGATATACAAGGTAATCCTGCAAGACTAGCAGGCACAGTAAATAAATCGTTATTATACATATCTATTGGATTTGTCTTTTCACCAATAGCAAAAGCTGGATTTGATGAAGTCGGAGTTAATATAACATCCACTTTTTCAAAAGCACTAATAAAGTCATTTGCTATTAATCTCCTTATTTTTTGTGCCTTTTGGTAATAATCACCAAAATGACTTGCTGATAATACATATGTTCCTGAAATTATTCTCCTTTTAACTTCTTCTCCAAAGCACTCACCTCTTGTCCTTTCTATCATATCTTGAAAACTATCTCCTTTTTCTTCCATTCTAACTCCATACCTTACTCCATCATATCTAGCTAAATTTGATGATGCTTCAGCAGATGTTATAATATAGTATGTTGCAAGTGCATAATCAGTATGTGGTAATGAAATATTAACTAACTCAGCACCTGCGTCTAAAAACCATTTTTTAGCTTTCTCTAAATAACTTTTAATTTCAGGATTGATATTATCTTTTTGATATTCTTTTGGAATTCCAACTTTCATACCTTTAATACTTTTTCCAATATTATCTATTAAATTTGGCGTAACCTTATTTTTAGATGTGGAATCATTTTCATCAAACCCAGAAATAGATTCTAAAATTAACGCAGCATCTGTAATATTATTCGCAAAAACACCTGCTTGGTCTAAAGAACTAGCAAATGCAATGATACCATAACGAGAACACCTGCCATATGTAGGTTTAATGCCAACAGTACCTGTAAACGCCGCTGGAAGTCTTACTGAGCCGCCAGTATCACTCCCTAATGCTCCTAAACAAGTATTTGCTGCAACAGCTGCAGCAGATCCACCAGAAGAACCACCAGCTACTAAATTTTTATCTGAATCATTTGCTTTATATGGATTAATTACATCACCAAAATAGCTATTAGTATTTGAAGAGCCCATGGCAAATTCATCCATATTTGTCTTACCAATCATTATTCCACCATTTGCAAATAATTTGCTGGTTACAGTAGACTCATAAGGTGGAATAAAATTCTCTAACATTTTTGAGCAAGCAGTAGTTAATATACCCTTGGTACAATAATTATCTTTCACCCCTATTGGCATTGCCTCTATCTTCAAAGCTTGTCCATTATCAAATCTCTTTTGAGATTCTTGTGCTTGATTTAATGCATATTCTTCTGTTATTTCCCTATATGCATTATATTTTACATTAGCATCTTTTGCTATTTCAATATATAATTTAATAAACTCAACAACAGATATATCCTTATCAACAAGCAATTTTTGTACTTTATAGTATGGTAAACCTATTAACTCCTGACTCATTATATTTTATAATTTATTATTTTCAGTAATTCTGCTAAATAATATTGATTTGTCTAGCATTTTCTTAAATTTATTCAATATTATTTATTATATAAGAATATACTAATATTACAGTAATACGAAAAATCCAAATTTAATTCGCATTTACTTTATCAAATAATTTCTCAATATTAATTTTTTCATCAATAAACTTATCAATTTGGAATCTAATTTGAGGTGAAAATTTCAGATTAATTCTATTACTAATTTTTTTTCTATATTCAGGCGATAATATGTTTAAAGCTCTTACCAAATCTTTGTCAATTTTATCATTAACAGAATTTATAAATACTGTAGAAATTTTTAAATCTGCACTAGTTTTTACATCGGTTATAGTAATTGTTATTTTCTCTAATTCAGGCAAAAAAACCTCTCCTTTTGTAAAGATCATTGCCATCTCTTGTTTAATTAATTCAGATACTTTTAATTGTCTATTAGTAGGTGGTTTTTTATATTGATAAGTCATAAAATTATTTTATTATTAAAAAGAAAATGATGATCCACATCCACAACTGGATTTTGAGTTTGGATTATTAATAACAAAAGAAGAGTTACCTAATTCTTCAACATACTCCAGTTCAGAATTTTTTAAAAATTCTATTGAGATTTTATCAATAACAACGCAAGCACCATCTTTATCATATTCAAAGTCATCATTATTTTTAGAGTCTGTAAAACCTATTTGATATTTAAGCCCATTACATCCACCTCCTTCCACTTTTATTCTAAACATTTGTGGTTTGCTCTCCTTGGAATTAAGCATATTTATTTTATCTGCTGCTTTTTGTGATATTGAAAACTCATTCATAATAAACAAATACTTATATAAATATTATGAGCATTATATCAATAATTTATAAAACTTTAAATCATTAGTTTTATAGTTATATAACTTTAACCTATACAAATTATTCATTCTTGTTGATTAACAAATTTTATATGACTATTACAATGAAGTTGAAATTAGCATAATAAATAATTTTATGAGTAAGGTACTTTAAAGCATTATGTGATAAATTAGTTAGTACAATGAATTCTGTTCCTGAAGTAGTAGATAAAACACAAAATTTTGCAGCTCATAAAGATGAGTTTTTAAAAAATATATATTCTAATAAAAGAAGTATAGTAGATATAGTAATAACCCGAACTGCAGATAAGAATTGCTCTATAACGAGCTAGAAGCCACTATACAGCAATATTGAGCACAGTTAGGAACAACGATATAGTCATTGCGAGTGCACAAAGTGCTCGTGGCAATCCAGTAATGCATCAACAAATATAAATGCTATAATAGTTATGGATCACCACAGTAGAGCTAAAGATCTCCTTCGTGATGACTCTTGAGATATACTCTTCTTCATTATTATAAAATTTGCTATAAATTTCTTATTTCTTATCTGCAGTTCGGATTAGTAATAAATAAGATTAAAAATTTTTTAGAGATTTTAGGTGTAAAACAAAAAAGGTCATTGACACATAAAACACAAACGTTTGCTGAAAAATTATTACAAGAACGTCAAAATTCACCAACTAGTATAACTAGATAATTAACTATAACTTTTAAGATATTATCTCACCCTGTTTTGATAAATTTAATAATTATTATTATCCTTTAAGCTTTATAATAGAAATAAAACTTTTCCCGTATTTTTTAATAGAAATTATATCATATCCTATTAATAATGCCGGATTAATTTCTCTTGATGTTTCAATTATTAATAATGAATTCAAATACATATAACTAGCAATACTCTCCAATACCTCTTGAGTGATAAATATATTATATGGGGGGTCAAGATATATTATATCAAAAACAATTTCGCATTCAATTTGCAAATCATTAAAACTTGATTTTATCACAATCCAATTTTCATTATTACTTTTTAAATTTTGTAAATTAAAGTTAGTAACCTCTAAACTTTGATTATTTCTATCTATAAAATATATCTGTTTAAATCCCCTTGAAATTGCTTCTATACCAACTGCACCACTTCCACAACATAAATCCAAAAATGAAGATTTATCTATATCAATGCAATTTTTAACAAAATAACTGTTAACAATATTAAAAACTGATTCTTTAACTTTTGAAGTTGTTGGTTTGATATCAACATTTAGTCCTTTTAAGCTACTTACTATTTTTTTGTTTTTATATTTTCCAGCAATGACTCTCATAAATATAGTTATTTATTATTTTTTCTAATATTTCTAATATTTTTCAAATGTTGTTTGTAATTATTTGCAAATACATGTTTTCCAGAGTTATCAGCCACAAAATAAATATCATCACTTTTAATTGGATTGAGTACTGCTTTTATTGAAGATTTTCCAGAGTTACATATAGGGGTTGGAGGCAATCCTAAATTTAAATAAGTATTATATGGAGATTGCGTTTTAAGATCATCATATGTAACCTTTCTATTAAAATCCTCCCATTTTGAAATACCATAAATAACTGTTGGATCAGCTTGTAAAGGCATTCTTTTTTTTAATCTATTTAAATATACACTTGCAATATGAGGCTTTTCATCATCAAATTTTGCTTCTTTTTCAACAATAGATGCTAAAATCAAAGCATCATTCTTATTTTTTAATTCTTTTGTAGCCTCAATATTTCTTTTACTCCATTCTTCTTCAAGCAAATTTTGTAAATCTAAATTCATTTTATATAATAAATAGCTAATTTTTGTACCATACAAATATTCATAAGTATTTGGATATAACGTACCTTCTTTATAAATTTGAAGCGAATCATTATCATTAATAACACCATAGATACTTTTTAATATTTTAGTAACTTGAATATTTGTCAATCCTTCAGGGATAGTTACTGTATGTTTTATAACATCACCTTTAATAATTATATCAAATGCTTTCTCAAAATTTGAATGTATCGGTATATAGTATTCTCCAGCAATAATTCTTTTACCTAATAACTCAAAAATCCTAGCATAGGTTATAAAAAAAAATTTATTACTTACAAGATTATTTCTATAAAAAATATCTGAAGCACATCTAATAGAACAGTTTTTTGGAATAATAATAGTGATATTATCTTGTGTAATTGTTTTATTATAAAGATTTGTATACACATAAAAAACAAACCCTATTTTTATTAAAATAGCTACCAGAGCTGATATATATAGCTTTTTAGAAATTTTCATTTACAAGTTATTATTTTACTTAAAAAGCTTTTTCTATGGTGGCGAGTAATTCCTATTTTCTTTATTGCCTCAATATGCTGTTGAGTACCGTAACCTTTATTTTTATCCCAAAAATATCCTGGATTTTCCTTATCTAAATCTTTCATTATCTTATCTCTAGTAACTTTAGCTATTATTGATGCAGCAGCAATTGACAATGATTTAGAATCACCTCCTATAATAGTGGTTAAATTATTAATCGATGTATCTGGACTTATATTTCCATCAACAATAATATGGTCAAATTTATTTTTCATTTCATTTATAATTCTCCTCATTGCAAGTAATGAAGCTTGTAATATATTTATTTTTTCAATTTCCTCAACACTACTAGATTTTATAATATATTTACAATTATTCTTTAGATAATTACAAAGTATCTCTCTTTTAATAGGGCTTATTTTTTTTGAATCATTTATTTGAGAAATATCTATATTATCATCTAAAATAACTCCTGCTGCTACTACTGGCCCTGCAACACATCCTCTACCAACTTCATCTATACCAAGTATTACTCCTCCTATCCTTTTTTCATATGAAAAATCTGGCTTTAAATTTACTTTATTTAGCATATTTTAATTAGCTGGATTAATAATTTTTAAAATCTTTTTAGTAATTTTTTCAACAGTTAATCCAAAATGACTATATACATCACTATTTTTTCCTGATTTACCAAAATTTTCTACTCCAAAAAAAGCTCCATGAGGACCAATAAACTTAGACCAAGATTGATCATTACCAGCCTCAATTGCAATTTTTAAAGTATTATTACAAAGTATAGCCATTTGATATTCTAAACTTTGTTCCCAAAATATCTCTTGGCATGGAACAGAAATAACTTTGCAACCAATTTGCTTTTTTTCTAAATTCTTTGCAACATCCATAGCTATTGATAACTCTGAACCACTAGCAAAAATAGATATAGAGTTAGCTTCTCTAGATTGATATAAAATATATGCACCAAATCCAACTAAATTTTTCTCATTATTTATAGTAATTTTATTTCTAAGTTGTGGTAAATTTTGCCTACTTAAACATACTGCTGAAGGAGTACTAGCTTGCTTCATCATCAACTCCCAGCACTCTGCTGTTTCTATTGAATCTGCAGGTCTAAACACATTCAAATTTGGAATAGCTCTAAGAGATGACAAATGCTCAACAGGCTGATGAGTTGGACCATCTTCCCCAACACCAATAGAATCATGTGTAAATACCAATATTATTGGCAATTTCATTAAAGAAGCTAGTCGTATAGATGGTCTTAAATAATCAGAGAATACTAAAAACGTTCCACCAAATGATTTAAATTTATCATGAATATTAATCCCATTCATAATAGCAACCATTGCATGTTCTCTAACTCCATAATGTATATAATTTCCAGTAAAATCATCTTTAGATATAATTTTATAATTATTAGATTTCGTTCCATTTGAACCAGATAAATCGGCAGAACCACCAATATAATTATCACTTTTATCACAGACTATATTAATAATTTTATTAGAACTTTTTCTGGTTGCTTCTAAATTATGAAAAGTATCTAAATCTTTTTTAAATTTTTTAATATCACTCATAACAATATTTAAATTATCGTTATTCTGGTGATATTCTAAATAACTTTTTTTACAGTTATTTTCCCAATCTAAATATTCATCTAAATTTCTTTTATAAAAATTTCTCCAAATTTTTAAGATTGGATCAGGGATTACAAAATTATCATATGTCCAATTTAACTTTTTCTTAATTAAATTTATTTCTTCCATCCCTAGACATTTACCATGAGATTCTTCAGAATTTTCAAAATTAGGTGAGCCATATCCAATTTTTGTCTTACACGCTATAAACAACGGCTTATCACTTTTTTGAGCAGAATCTAAAGCCTTCCATATTGCATTTGGGCTATGCCCATCAACTGAAATAACATTCCAATTATATGAAGATATCCTAGCTAAAGTCATATCAGAAACAGCAAGAGATGTGGGACCATCAATAGATATTTTATTATCATCAAATAATACTACAATATTATTCAAACCTAAATGTCCTGCTAATGACATTGCTTCATGAGAAATTCCTTCCATCAAACAACCGTCTCCAACCACTATATATATTTTATGATTTATTACTCCACTTAATTTAGATTTCAATTTTTTTTCTGATATTGCCATTCCAATACCATTAGCTAAACCCTGCCCTAATGGACCAGTTGTAGTTTCAATGCCTAATTTTGGATCATATTCAGGATGACCAGGAGTAATTGAACCAATTTTTCTAAATTTTTTCAAATCCGATAATTTATATCCATTATATCCTGTTAAAAATAACAAACTATAAAGTAACGCTGAACCATGACCCGCAGACAATATTAATCTATCTCTGTTTGCCCATATTGGATCATTTGGATTAAATTTAAGAAAATATTGAAATAAAACTGTAGCAACATCTGCAAAACCCATCGGCATCCCTGGATGACCTGATTTTGCTTCTTCAACCATTTCTATTGAAAGAATCCTCAGAGCATTTGATAACTTATTATGTAAATCCTGTTGTATAATATTTTTTTTCATTAACTGTTACAAATTTATTTAAGACTTAAAAATATAGTTTTATGCAGTTAATTATTGAATCACTGATATCAATAACTTTCACGTTAGGTAAATATAAATTTTTATTATTAACTCGTATAGTATTAGAAACACTGAATTGGTCAATACTTTTTAAAATTTTATCTAAATTAGGATTTTCATTTCCAATTAAATTATGAGTAACTACAACTTCAATGCTCTTAGCATTTAAATGTTTCAAGGTATCAATGGCCTTAATAATTGTTTGTCCACTTCCAATAATATCGTCAACTAATATACAATGCTTGTCCTTTACATCACCCATTACACCACTCATTGTTACATTATTTTTTTCATCTCTTTGTTTGTATATAACAGCAAGTGGAATATTTAAAAATTTGCTAATACTACTACTTCTTATCTTTCCACCAATATCTGGAGATACTATGATACTATTTCCTTGATTTTGATTAGAAAAATTATTTTTAAATAATTCAAACATAGAAATATTCTTAACTGGAATTCTAAAAAAACCCTCTATTTGACTTGAATGTAAATCAATTGTTATAAGTGTATCAATACCTGCAGCTTCAAGTAATGAAGCAATACATGAGGCTGAAATAAAATCCTGGTCAATTTTTTTATGATCCATTCTACTATATGCAAAATATGGTATAATTGCATGCACCCTCTTAGCACCTCTTTTTTTTGAGGCATTTATCATAAACAATAACTGTATGAGATTTTCATTAACATCTGGGTATAACTCATGTATTACCAACACATCTTCTTGATATAAATCATCGTTTATTTTAATACTTAATTCCCCATCACTAAATTTATTAATGTCACTATTTATGATATCTATATTGACTTGAGTTGATATCTTTTTAGCTAACTTTATTGTGTTATTACAATGCAGTATTTTCATAATATTCTATATTTTTATAATCATTGAAAAATTTAATAAATTTCATTGGATGAAAAAATAAACTAGAAATAGAATAATAGTTTACTCCTATATCCCTATAATCTATAATATCATAGATAGATTGAATACCACCTCCAGCAATAATTTCTATTGATTCACCAAAACTTTCTTTCGCCCTTTTTATTAATTTAAAATATAGTCTTTTAATCACCACACCAGATAATCCTCCTTTACTACAAGGAAATGAATTAAATAAATGAAAATATTTAATATCACTATTTTTATAAAATTCTATGATATGTAAATATCTTTTAATAGGAGGAACTTTTATTATTACCTCTAAGCCCAAACTTTTTAATAAGGCAATTTCATCATTAGTTATAAGCCCAATCTTCGCATTAGGACAACTAATATTAATTTCTATGGCATTTAAATTTACATTTTGATTAATGATATAATTTTTCAATACTTCAAAAAATCTTACCATATCTTCTTCATTTATAAGTGAAATTGAAAGTATTTTTTGTTTAATTCTTGATAAATTTATATTTTTAATACCTGGGTTTCTCAATCCTATTGAATTTACCCAACTCAATTTATTATTTTTGCATATTGGCCTTAATGTTTTCAAATATCTACAAACCATACCATCCCTTTTGTGTGCAGTATAAGTGCCACATATTGATGTTGCAAAATCAAAATTAACTATATTTCCAAATGGTGGAGATATAATAAGATTTTTAAACATTTTCCCTAAAAAACTTATCTAATTGAAACACACACTTAATCCAGTTTGGCGAATCTCCTCTCGAAAATACAACAACTCCAAATACGTTATCATATTGTTTATCTTGAAATTTTATTTTAGCTTCTTGCATTGAATTTCCAGTAGTCAAAACATCATCAACAATCAACAGATTATTATTATCATTTGATTTAAATTCTTTTAACGCATTTTCAAAAGGCACCCCACCTCTTGGCACACCATAAACTTCTTTAAATTTATATTTCTTAGATATAATTTTAGCCAGAGTTTTATAATCCTCTTCTGTAATTGCATCGCATTCAATCTTAAAATTAGAAACACCTCCTGAATGCAGTGTAAATTTTTTATGTTGAAATAAATTGTTCATAATACTCCTTAGCAATATTTTTTGGTTCATTTGAATTATATATTGGCCTTCCCACAATTATATGATTAGTCCTAAGTTCTTTTGCTTTAGATGCACTCACTGTACTTGAGTGATCATCATTTACATGATCATTTCTTACACCTGGTGTAGCAAGATTAATTTTATCTTTAAAATTTTCCCTAAAATCTTTAATTAAAAAAGGAGGACAAATGAAATTTTGACCTCCTAGATTTATTATTTCCTCTAATCTTTTTATTATCTTAGACTTATCTATATCCACTATATCACTTGATAAATGCAACACAAAAAAGGGTTTAAATGAAGATTTTAAAGACATTTTAATAGTCTCATCCTGACATGCTGCAGAAATAGTAAATATTTTAAGATTTTCAATCTTAGTTGAATATCCTAAAATTGCTTTTTCCACAGTTGATGTAATATCAAAAAACTTTAAATCAAGCATTATTGGAATATCAAAAGTATTAAGCTTTGAAACATCCAAATTTGAAAGTGCTACATGACCAATTTTAATGAAACTTAAATATTGGTGAGTTTGACTAATTATATAATTTGCCTTCTCAATATTTTTTAAATCTAAAGATAAAATTAAAGACATTTGACTATAATTATATAATATTATTAATTTCCAAAGCTCTAGCAAGCCTTGTTACTCCAATGCCTCCACCAAATCTAGGGAAAAATTTTTGCTTTAAAAAACTTTCTAATTCATATTTTATTCTGTCCTCACCAAATTTGTTATATAATAATTTAGCATATTCACCATTACTAATTGTATGAAAAATCTCATACATCTTTTCAGGATCAGTGGACCTTTCAGCGCTCCCTATTGTTTCTTGACCTTCAATAATAACGTCAATTTTATTTGCGATATCACCAATCATCTGCATATTCCAAAATGGACTTGTTGCAAGTGGAAAATGTGTTAGTAAAAGTGCTGGACCAAATTCCTCAAGCATCATAGCTTCATGCTCATTTTTTATCTCATCTGTGTCATATTCTTTTGCCATATCTAAATATTTTTTTTCAGGAATTTTATCAATATCCTGAAGCCCTAAATGAGCAATTAATTCCTTTTCCATTTTTTTAAATCTTCAAAATTTCCATGAGATTCAAACTCAAACATAGGAAAAATAGTCTTGTGTCTGCCAGGAATAGGATTTGGCTCACTTCTATAAGATGTTGAGAGACAAAAATATCCAGCTACATCTGGTTTGCTAAGCAGTTCATATTCAAGCCACATCTGACCAGTTTGTGGCAAAGGCCAGTCTTGACCTTGATAGTGAAATGTTTGTATTGTTTTTGGATCTTCACATGCTGCAAGTATGCTTAATCTACTTTGAGTATGTGTCTCAATAAAATTTTTGCCCAAAAAAAAAGACCTTAATAAAATTAAGGTCTTTTGAAAGCTTGATGCTGATATAACCAGATCAGTTCGATCATAAAAGTCCTGCGAGTACGTAAGTGGATTTGCTATCATTATTACCTATTTTTGTTTTTACCTAATGAGCCAATATATAAATTAAAAATAACTTGTCAATATTAAATTTAATATTTTTATAAGTAATCATTTATCTTTTTCTTCTTATATATTGAAATATTGCTCCTAAACTTTGGTATATTGAAGTATTATTTCTATAAAATTTAAGTTCATCAATAATCATTTTTAATTCTTCATATTAGAATTATTTCTCAAGATTGAATCATTAAATCACTACATCAACTTTAATTTTTCAATTTATGCATTCATTTCTTAACTATAGATTAATATGGTAATTACAATAAAACAGAGTCACCACATCCACACTTTCCCTTTTCATTAGGATTGATAAAAACAAAACCCGATTTTATCTTCTCATCTACGTAATCTAATTTTGTTCCAAAAATTTTTAATACTGTACTTGGGTTAACAAAAACACTCACTCCTTTATCTACTATTTCTTCATCTAATTCCTTTTTTTTATAAACATATTCAAATTTATACTTACTACCTGAACAACCACCAGATTCAATATTAACCCCTATACCAATTGGTTTTTTATTGTCTTTTTTTAAAAGACTTTTTATATGCTCTGCTGCAGAATCTGTAATTGAAATTATATTTTTATTCATTTTGTCCATTTATTTTTTATTGAATCAACTATTGATTTCATTTGCATACTTAGCGACCCCTTAACTAATATTATATCATTTTCTTTTATATAATCATTAATAATTTTTGACATTTTCTCTGAATTTTCTTCATAAGCACCTTTTACTTCTTTAGCAGCATTATCATATAAATTTTTCATTAACTTTCCTACACAAAATACTTTATCTATTCCATCAATATTGATATTTTTATGAAATTCTACTTCTTTTGCACCTAGCTCTTTCATATCACCTAATATTGCTAAAATTCTTCCATTAGTTTTTTTTAAAGATACTGCATTTTTGACTGCTGATGAAAGTGCTTCAGGGCTTGAATTATATGATTCATCAATAAGCTTAATACAATGCGATAGATTTATCACTGCTCCGCGTCCTGATTGAGGTTTAAAATTTATAAGAGCCTTTTGTATCTCAGTTAAATCAACATTTAAAACATTAGCACAAATAAATATTGCTAAAGAATTATATATTAAGTGATCTCCAACACTTTTATCAAAATTTTGTTCATAATCTTGATTAAAATATTTGATCTTTACTCTCTTAACATTTTGATCATAAATTATATCATTTATATAACAAATCGATTTATCATCTTTTCCAAATGTAAAAATTTCTAATCCAAATTTTTTAGCCTGCTTTAATTGAATATTAAAATGCAAAGATCCTTCATTTAAAATAGCAAATCCAGGCTGCTGCATATTTTCAAAAATTTCTGATTTTGCATATGCAATATCTTCAGTTGAAGCAAAAAATTCAAGATGCACTGGATGTATATTAGTAATAATCGATATGTTAGGCTTTGCTATTTTAGTAAGATTTAAAATCTCTCCTTTATTGCTCATACCTAATTCCAATACACAAAAATCAACATCTCTAGGACAATTTATAATTGATAACGGCAATCCATAATGATTATTAAAATTTTTTGTACTAGCAAATGTTTTGCCACAATTTGATAAAGCTAATTTAAGCATTTCTTTCGTACTTGTCTTACCTACACTTCCTGTAATTCCAATAACTTTACCATTAATTGATTGCCTACGATATTTTGCAAGAGTATTTAATGCTTTTGCAACTTCATCCACCCTTATCACTTTATTTCTATTAGCTTGGCTTACTTTTTCTATATCGTCTGTAAAACATAAACTTGCTCCATTTTGAAAAGCAATATCAATAAACTCATTACCATTAAAATTTTCACTAGATAATGCAATAAACATATCACCTTTTTTAATAGTCCTGGTATCAATTGATGCGCCAGTAACATCTGAAAAATAATTAATTTCTTTACAATTCAAAGCATCCTCAAGTTCTTTTTTACTCCATAAAACATTTTTCATTAACTTGCTCCCATCTTTTTTAATCTTTTCCTTATTGCTGAAGTTGGTATTTTCATAAACTCTCTATACTTAGTTACAGTTCTTCGTGAAATAGATATGCTATATTTTTGACTTAGTATATTACTTATATCTAGATCAGATAAAATTTTTTCTTCATTACATATAATATCTTTTATTGTATTTTTAACTGATATACTAGAATGGTGATTTTCTGTTAATTCAGATTTTATTTTAGAAGAAAAGAAAAATTTAATCTCAAACACACCATGTGGTGTCTCAATATATTTATTTCCAATTCTACTTATAGTACTTTCATTAACTTCTAATTTTTTTGCTAAATCTGAAACAACTAAGGGTTTTAAAAAATTAACACCATTTGCAAAAAACTCATATTGTAGCTCTAATATCTTATCAGCAAAATTTAATAACAACTTTTTCCTCTTTGTTAAAGCAGTAACTACTTCTATTGCTGTTCTTTTATTTTTTGAACAAAATGATTTTTCATTTGGCTTTAAATTTTTATTATCTATATTATTTTGATAAAAACAATTAGGAACTGCTTTATCATTTATAATTGGATAAAATCCCTGATCTTTATTACCCTTAATGATAATTTCTGGTAATATAATTTGAGAGTTATTTGTTAAAAAATCTCTACCAGGTTTTGGATTTAATTTTTTTAATTTTGAAATTAATTCTCTTAACTCCTCCTCAGAAATTTCACACTCTTTTTTTAAGGATTTAAAATCTAACTTAGCAACTAAATTCAAATTCTCTAAGATTTTTTTAAATTTTGAATTAAAAATATTTTTTTCAATCGCCTGTAATTTCAAGCATTCTTCAAGATTTTGCGAATATACACCAATTGGATCGAAAGTTTTTAAAATATTCATTATAGAGTTAAACTTTGTTAAAGATATTTTTAATTCCTGAGCTATATTCTCATCTAAACCTCTAAAATAACCATTATCATCTAGCATATCAGTAACATAATAAGCAATGAATTTTTCATTATCATCTTGAAATGTTAAATTTATTTGATTAATTAAATGTTCTTTAAGAGTTAATGTTTTATCTACTAATTTTGAAAAGACTTCATCTTGATTATAATTATTATCAGTAGTACTTTGTAAATTCTTATAACTTTCTTCATTATTTACAAAATCGACTTCCTCAGTTTCAAGAAATGGATTTTCAATGATTTCTTTTTCTATAAAATCTTTTAAGCCAATTGTATGCATACTAAGAATATTAATGGATTGTTGCATATTTTTAGATAATGCAAGCTTTTGAGATATTTTTTGAACCTGTTTTTGTCCTAGCACTTCTTAGTATTAATTATTACATGAGTAGTCATCAACATTATGACATTTTTAATAATTAATTTCAAAACATGTTTCTGACAATATATGAGTAACTGTTATTTGCAAATTATGGCTGTTGTTATTATTTAATGAATAAATAATATTAGATAAGGGCAAAATATATAAATTTTTAGATTTTGAAAATATTATTGGCGTTGAAAATATCATATCTCCAGGAACACTGTGAGTATAATTTTTTGGTCTAATTTCAGACCATTTCTCCTTAGTTAATTTACAAATCTCCAGGTTTTCTGAATCAGTTTCTATTATATATCTACCATCCCAAATACTTTTGCCTTTTTTTAATATTTTTATTGACTCAATAAATTTTGGCTCTTTATAAAAATAAATTACACCTTGATTAAGCAATATTATACAGCCATTTATAGTAAATTTTTGTTGATCTAAATTATTTAAATTTCCTGATATATACTTTAATTGTTCAATTCTAATTGGATAGTGATTAAAATCATTCTTAACATATTTTATTATATAATTGATTAATCTAAGTTTGATTTCTTCATGTTGATCAATAAAATTAGTCTTACTAATAGAAATAAATCCTAAATCACCAATAGTACAATATTTTTCAAAGATTTCTTTTAGATAGCTTTCAAAAAAATTTCTAGCTCTTCTAGCATTCTCTGATAATAAATTTAACCTTTGAGTAAATTTAAAATCTTTATCGCATTCAGAAATTAAATTTCTTACCTTCACCCTATCAAATTTTACTTCTTTATTTGATTTATCTTCTAACCAAAATATATTTTGGTCTATCATAAAACTTAAAATTTGACTTTTCCTGAATTGTAAAAATGGACGTATAATATTAATTTCATTTATTTTAGTTTTAAATTCAATGCCACTAATTCCATCTATCCCACTACCTCTTAAAATCCTTAAGAAAACTGTTTCAGCTTGGTCATCATAAGTATGCGCAACAAATAAATTCTCTATATTATGATCCTTACAGTAATCACAAATTAACTTATAACGAGCTTGTCTTGCTTTATTTTGAATATCAGATTTTATTATTTCATGTTGCCAAGTCAATATAACATGATTTATATGTTGATTCTTTAAATATCTAGCAACTTCATTAGCTTCAAAAGTAGAATCTTTTCTTAATTTATGATCTACAGTAATTGCTGTGAAAATAATATTATTTCGTTTGCAAATTTTATTTAATAAAAAAGCCAAACACATACTGTCCACACCACCAGACACTGCAATAGCAACTGTTTTTAATTTAGATATACAAAAATTTTTAACTAAATGTTGTTCAAAATTATGAAAATTTAATTCCACTATAAAATAAACATATATTATTACTTTGATTTATTAGATATAACACCTAATACTCCTTGTGAAGGATATTCATTAAAATTTTTTATTTTTATTTCTTCATTATTTCTATTTATCTGCTTTTGCTCTGAATCAGTAAATTTATAATGAAGCATATTCTTAGATAAACCCAAAGTATATAGATCTTTATTAAATTTTATAGTCTCTAGTATATTTAAAATTTTACTATATTTATTTTGTATAGCAACAGCCCTTGCATCACCTTTATATTTATTCTTAATTGATTGATCAGCCCCAATGCTTAATAAATAAATTACGAGTTTGGGATTATTATATCTAACTGCTAATATCAAAGGAGTATCACCGTTATTATTTTGTGCATTTACATTAGCATTATTTTGAATTGCAAATTTCATACCCTCCAATGATCTTAAAGTACAAAAATCAATAAGTGCTTTGTCAGCATCTTTCCTTGTATCAAATATATCACTAATCACAATATTTTTATATTCATCCTGTACGTAATCAAAAAATGTTTTATTATATTTATCTTGTAAAAACATATTAACATCAGATCCTAATAATACTCTAACTGCTTTTAAATTATTCATAATGGCTGCTAAGTGGAGTGCAGACATTTTATTTGAAGTAACAAAATTAGGATTAGCTCCTCTTATAAGCAAGTATCTTAAAGAATTTGTTTTACTATTTTCTACAGCGTACATCAAAGGTGTATACTCATTACTTTTATTTTGTGCATTGATATTAGCACCTTTTAACAATAGACCTTTTATTGCCCCTATATTCTGGTCATTAACAGCAACAAACAATAATTTAGAAAGTTCATCTTTAAACATAAATTTAGGAATATTTGTTTTAATACCTTTTTTTTGAAGATCAAGAAGATATTTAGGAGGTTTGATGTCATAATTATATGGCTTTCTTCTCATATAATTTTTTTCATTAAAATCATTATTATCAATAAATTCCTCAGGCGCTGGAAAATAACTTATTGATTTATTATTTTTTTTAGGAACAACCTTTTTTTCACTAAATTAACTTGATCATTTTTAGTAATATTGCTTTTACTATTTTTTAAATGAGTTTTTTGATTTAACTTTTTATTACTTTTAATAGTATTTTTGTTTTGCTGTAATTTTTCTTTTTTATTAATTTTACTTTTTGATACTTCTGGTAACTTCACTTGCTTGTTTTCCTGTGGCTTAGGTACTTCTGGTAGCTTCACTTGCTTACTATCTTCTGGCTTCGATACCTCTGGTAGCTTCACTTGCTTACTATCTTGTGACTTTGGCATTTCTGGTAGCTTCACTTGCTTACTATCCTGTGACTTTGGCACTTCTGGTAGCTTCACTTGCTTACTATCTTCTGGCTTTGGCACCTCTGGTAATGATTGTACATTAGTACTTGGAAAATTTTTATTATCTAAAATTTTTATATTTTTGTTATTTGAAGTTTTATTTTGAATGGATTTTTTATCAATAGTTATACCCAATTTTTTAGCTTGCTCAATAAAATCATTTGAAAACTCCGAAGAAGCAAAAACATTATTAAAACTAAAATTGAAAAATATAAAACTTAAAATAAATATGAAATTTACTCTACTCATTTTTTGGGATAATTTTTTTAATTTCTTTTTCCACCAATTCTCTAACAATAACTGGCAAATTCTTATTTAACCACTTCTTTAACTCCGGTTTTAATACTTCTTTGACTAATTCTTCAATTGCTTTATCTTTATTCGATAAATAATTTAATTGATCATTATCAACTTCATCCACAACATCTGTTAGATCTAAAGTATCAAAATTAACATCTTTTAGCTTTTTATCAATTAAATCGTTTTTCAATAAATCTAACTCTTGCGAAATACTTTTATTTTTAGGCAATTTCTATGCAATATAAGTTTAGTATACTAATTATTAGCAGTATTGATACTATTAGTCTACTTTTTATCTTTAGATTTTGAATTCAACTGTATTGAGTCAAAATCAATTTGATTATATGGAACTAAAGGAGTAATTATTTCACTTATTGGTATTTGTTTTTTACTCTTATTTTTATCTAAGCTAAATACACTAAAACAAGAAAGAAAAATTGTTAAAATTACATATGAAATTGGGTAACCATAAAATCCAAACAACTTAATAGAAAATGAAGAATAAATTGGACCAATAATTGATCCTACACCAAAAGATATAGTTAATCCTTCTGTTCCACGAATAATTTCTGATCTTTTCAAATGATCACAAACCAAATTCATACTAACTGGATAAATAGTAAATGAGAATATTCCAATTATAATCACTATAAAAATTAACACATAGTAATTAACCAACTTGAAATACTCTAATACAGCAAAAATTAATAAAAAAATGCTATACATTATATTTAGCATTATTTGAACTTTTCTCCTATCCATTTTATCAGAAAAATTTCCCAACGGATACTGCATCAAAACACCAGATAAAAAAGTAATTGCCATTGCAAAAGCTATAAATTGTGTATTATCTGCTATTTCTTCTACATACAATGGAAGTATAGAAAAAATGCTAGAAATAATCATACCAGAAATAAAGCATCCTATAAACCCAGCCTTTGAGGCATGATAGATTTTCTTTAATGAAATACTATCGTGTTCCTCAAGTAAAGGTGGCGTTACAGGAAAACTTGATAAAGGAATTATTGAAGCTATTATTAAAATAGTGGAAATACAAAAAGGCAATATTGTAGATATAGTGGCTTCAGATAAAAAGAACTGGCCCATAGAATAGGAACTATATAACACTATCATATACATAGCTAATGTTTTACCTCTATTATTTTCAGATGATGAACATAAAATCCAACTCTCAACCACTATATATAATCCAGCAATACATGCACCTTGGATAAATCTACATATAAAAAACACAATAATATTATCATTCATACCTGGTAGGATGCTAGTAATAGCCATTATTGATGCTAATGTTGAGAAAGATTTAACATAACCCACTATTTTTATTAATTTGGAAATTTTAAGAGAACCAAATAACATACCTGAAAAATACATAGCAGCTATGCACCCAATTAATAACTCTGATTTTCCCGCAATTTTGAATTTTAACGATACCAGTGTATTCATTAACCCTGAACCAGATATTAAAAGAGCAGTACTTAAAAGTAGCAACCCTATGGAAAGAAAAATTTCCTTTAACCTCACAACATTAAACATATATTTCTATATTTGGTATTATACTTCTATCCGTAAGTATATCAGAAAACTAAGCTAAACAGCTAGAGAATTTTTAATTACTTCAACTTCTTTCTTTAATTCAGGATTATTGCTTATTTTTTTATTAAATTTTCCTAAATAATATAATACCGTAGAATGATCTCTATCTCCTAATTTATTGCCAATTACCTTTAAACTTTTAGAAGTAAGTTCCTTTGCAAGGAAAGATATAATTTGCCTAGCTAGAACCAATTTTTGATTTCTTTTTTTTGATAATATATCAGGTTTTGACAGTCTATAATATTTGGCTACTGCTTTTGTTATATAATCAATTGTCACTATCTTTTCAGATGTTTTCATATAATTTTGAATATATAATAATATATTATCTAAAGATGGTTCTTGAGATGAAACAGTTAAATATGTTGAAAGATTGTTTAAAGATGCTTCTAATTCTCTTACATTAGTAGTCACTTTTTCAGAAATTAAGTGTAAAATTTCTTTTTCAAATTTTACACCATTCTTGCTATTATAAAATTCTAAAATTTTTAATCTCAAAGGCTGATCAAAATTACCTATATGAATTGTATTACTAGAAATTAAAAGAGATTTTGTTTTTAAATTAGATAACTCCAATAAATGAGGAGCAATACTTGAAGCTATTATTACTATTTTACCTAATTCAATCAAAGAATTTAAAATTAATGAAAATTCCTTTTGAGTGCTTTTTTTGCCACAAATAAACTGTATGTCATCGATTAAAAAAATATCTATATTATTAATTAAACTCCTAAGTTCAAATAATGTATTATTTTTAACTGCATTAACAAAATTATGCATAAATTTTTCTGCACTTAAATAACCGACTTTGGTTTTTTTATTATTGCTAAGAATATGATTTGATATTGATTGAAGCAAATGAGTTTTCCCCATACCTACATGAGAATGAATATAATAAATATTGCTATGTTTATATGAAGTACTTTTAGAAGCAATATCATAACAAATTTTATATGCTAAAAAATTTGCATCTCCAACAACATAATTTTCAAAAATATATTTAGGATTTAATTTAGAAAAGACATCTTGAACTAAAAATACATTTCTATTTACTGACTCACTAGAATCGATATTATTTTCTTCGTCAACAATTATAGAAAGCTTATTGATTTGTTGATCTATTTTATAAACTTCTTTTTTTATAATTAAAAAATAATTATTAATAATCCATTCTCTAATAAAATTATTTTGAACTGATATTGTAATTGTTCCCTTTTCTAATTTTACAAATTTGACCTTAGAAAACCAAACATCAAGTTGATCAGCTTTAACAATATTTTTTAAATTAGAAAAAACAACACCCCATAGCTCTTCCCCATATTTTTCACTAATGTGTGATTTAGAAATCAATCTATTTATATGCTCCATAATAATATCAAATTTTTAAAATTAGTTAAAAGTATCCATTGCTCCTAAAGAGGTTTTTTAAAAAATCTATGTATAAATTTATTAACTGTATATTTGAACTATTTTTATTGTTTCGTAAAGAAATTTAATTGCATTTTTTTAAAAAAATTTGTTGACTTATCTTAATGCAGATATTTTGACCCATAGATATAACATTACTTTAAGAGCAAAACTTTTTAAATAAAGTAAAAAATGCCTACAATTCCTACTTAATTAAATCTTTATTTTTAACTTATTATTATGTATTTAATTGTATAGATAAGGAAATTTTAAAGTAAATACTGTATACTTATTAATAGATGAATAACAATTTATTGAACCATTTAAATCCTCCATTATAAGCTTACAGTATGCAAGCCCTAAGCCAGTACCACTTTCGCTATTGTTAAAATATTTATTAAATATCATTTTTATATTTTTTTCATCTATACCTTTTCCATAGTCAATAAAAAATATAGTACCTGGTTTATCCTTTTCAGTTCTAATTTCAATACGAGTATCTGCACCATTATGATTATATGTATTTTTTATCAAATTAATAAAGATAAACTTTAGCGCATTATAAGAACACCTTACATTAAATTTTTCACTAATTTTTATATTGATATTTCCTGCATGAGGCATAAATAATTTACAATCTTCAACAGATTCATATATGCAATCTCTAATTGGATATATATCTTTTGGAATCCTTCTCACGGCTTGACTTAAAACTGAGAGTAAAATTTCAATAGTATTTAACCCATATAGGCTGATTTTTTCAATATCCTTACCAATTTTTTCAATAGAAGTTACCCTAGTTTTAGTAAGATCATACTGATAATCATCTTTAAATTCTTCTTTCTTAGCTTGATTAAATTCTTCATTTAACAACTGAATATACCCATAAACAATAGATATAGGAGATTGAATTTCATGAGAAATTAAATTAGCAAACATCTCTGTCATCTCAAGTTGCTTTTGTTGTTCATCTTCTTTTTTTTGCAATTTTACCTCTTTCTTTTTAATTAAAAATAGTCCTATAAATATAAAAGATAAATACACGTATAATAAGAGTGCAAAATTTGCTAAATCAAAAACAAAGTTATTAAAATTTATAATAAAAAATATTATACATCCTAAGGTAAACCCTATAGTCAAACTAATTAAAAAACCTATAACATTCAAAAATTGATAAAGTAATAATATTGACATAATACCATTAACCGCCCAAAAACTATTATGACCATTATTAAAAAACATATAGCTTGCAGTAAAAGGTAAACAAAATGTTACTGTAAAAAAATAATAATATATTATAATTTTCTTCTTAAATCTGTGACTAAATAAAATATCCCTAAAAATCAAAGAAAACACTAATAAATAGCTGATTACAGTTAATACAAGTAAGGAAAGAGAATTTTCTTTTAAGTAAAAACTATAAATAAAAAAATAACAAAGAGCAAACATGCTAAAACGATTATATAACGGTTCTTGCTTAGTAAATATCTCTTTTATTTTCTTCTTTAATGGAATTTTTTCATATTCTCTTTTAAAAATTTTTCTCTTAATTTTAAAAAATATATAGATTTCAATAAATAAATCTTTAATTGCATATTTTTTCACCACACTTAAATAATAAGTACCAAAATAACCTATAATAACTCCAATTTGTGAAGTTAAAACATATAACAATGTATATTGTGGTAAAAATTTTAAAGTAAGGTAAATAAATATCAATCCAGTAAAAATACCTATATAAAAAGATTTCAAATTAGCTGGGAAATAATAAAGTGCTGCAAAAAAAGGTATAATAATTAAATAAACTCCACATGCTCTAAAAATCCATATTAATTCAAATAAATTTTTGGAAAGCATAAATAGAGGTATTATAGATATTATAAGGATAAAAAATCGTAAAACTCTTAACTCCTGCTTTTCTGTTAAGCTTGGATACAATACTTTAATCAAATCTTTTGTAAGTGCAACACTTGCAGAATTAATATATGAATCTGAAGTTGACATAATAACAGCAAATAATCCAACTATTATAAATCCTTTTAAACCTACAGGAACATAGTCACTTATAAACTTCAGCATAATATTTTCCCCAGTTCCATAATAATTTGCTTTCATTATGCAAGCAATTACAAAAATTGAAAACATAAAAGGAACTGTTATACAAAACAAATAATTAAATATTGTTTTTAGCTTCTTTGGGGTTTCAATAACATCAAGTATCTATGCATATAAGGTGCAGATATTGACGGCATTAAAGAAGCAAAAAGAACACTTATTAATATTATAATATTTTTAAAATTAAACTCAAATTTAAATTCTGATTTTGGAATCTTCAAGAGTACTTCTTCAACACCATTAAAATTAGTACTAACAACTGCATATGCTATTGGAATAATTAGAAAAAATATTATAAATTGATACACATCTATTGCCATAATTCCTCTAATTCCGCCAATCATTCCATAAAGTGCTATTGATCCATAACCAATAAAAACACCATATGCAAATTCTATACCAAAGAAATACTCAAATATCACACCTAAAGCCATACTTTGCATACAAATAGTTCCAATAGTTTCAACAACTATTGCAAGTACAGTGAAAAACCTAGCAGATGTACCATACAGTTTACCTATAGCTTGGCTTAAGGTTGAGCAAAATTGTAGATTATAAATTTTTGGTACTAATAATTTTGAAGTTATCAACCATAAAAATGGCTGTGAAAATATAAAAATTAAAATTAAAAATCCACTATTATACAATTTATCAACATAACCCATAGTAGATCCAGCACCTATACCAGTGGCAAAAATAGAACAAACAAACATGATTGTTGAAGAACCCTTAATTCCAAAAGAAAAATCATCAGGTTTTTTTATTTTTCTAAAATAATGAAAGGCAATATAAAAACAAATAAAAATATGGATTATTACTAATGAAATGTCAAAATATGATAAATTTCGCAAATTAAAAGCCATAACAAGACCAATAAATAATTTCACCTAACCTACTTATACAATTTGCAAATAACTTTTCAATATATTTTTTTATTATTAATAATATAAAACACTTGAATATTTTTTGATTTAGATATAATACAACTATAGGTATGATAACTGTTAAGTAATTAGGTATAAATATGAAGAAATTTACTTTAACAATACTAGCTGCATTAGTAACAATTGTGAGTGCTTTTGCTGATGTTGGACAATAATTAAATAATTATTGCCTGTAATTTTAGCTCAACTATGACGATAATATTTAAATTGTTATTATAGTCATTGTATGTTAGAATATTAAAGCAGCATAAGTACTTATGCTGCTTTTTTATTATTGTGGTTAATTATATAGATTAATAATAAAGAAAAATAGATATATTATTTTTTTATTAATGCAAAAAGCAACCTTATTAACAAAAAATATAACTAATAAACTCTCTTTTTTGGAGGAAAAAATTCCACATCATCAGTCAATGTTTTCTTTGATACTTCTCTATAATCAATTTTGATCTTATCACTAATACTAATCAAAGTATGTTTCATCCATTTTTTATCATCTCTTTCTTGGTAATCTTCTCTAGCATGCGCCCCCCTTGATTCTTTCCTATTCAACGCAGCTGATATTGTTATAAGTGCTTGAGATCTAAGGTTATCTAATTCCAAAGCTTCAACAAGATCACTATTCCATATCATACTCCTATCTGAAATACCAATATCTTTAAATGAATCATATACCTCTTTCATTTTTTCAACACCTTCTTTTAACGACTTTTCCGTACGAAATACTGCAGCATGTTTCTGCATAGTTTTCTGCATTGTAGTCCTTATTTTAGCAGTAGAAAGCTTGCCATTAGAGTTCCTTATTTTATCAAATCTATCAATAGCTTTTTCTATATATTTATCTAAAATATTAGGTTTTGAAGAACCAGACTTAACTACTTCACATGCCCTAATAGCTGCTGCTCTTCCAAATACAACCAAATCAAGCAAAGAATTAGAACCTAATCTATTAGCACCATGAACAGAAACGCAAGCAGCTTCTCCAATTGACATAAGGCCAGGAACTACATCAATTGACTGACCATTTTTCTTAACCACTTCTCCATGATAATTTGTAGGTATACCACCCATATTATAATGCACAGTTGGCGTAACAGGTATTGGCTCTTTAGTCACATCAACACCAGCAAAAACCTTAGCTGTTTCAGAGATACCAGGCAATCTTTTATGTATAATATTTGCATCTAAATGAGATAAAACTAAATGAATATATTCACCTTCTTCACCACAACCTCTTCCTTCATCTATTTCTATAGTCATTGCTCTACTTACAACATCTCTTGATGCCAGATCTTTCACTGAAGGAGCATAGCGCTCCATAAATCTTTCACCATCTTTATTAATAAAATATCCTCCTTCACCCCTTACACCTTCTGTTATTAAACATCCTGCACCATAAACACCAGTTGGATGAAATTGTACAAATTCCATATCTTGCAAAGATAGTCCTGAGCGCAATGCCATGCCACCACCGTCTCCAGTACAAGTATGTGCTGATGTTGCAGAAAAATATGCCCTACCATACCCTCCAGTAGCTAATACTACCAAGTTTGCACTAAATTTATGAATTGTTCCTTCTTCAAGAGAATATGCTAAAACCCCAATAAATTCACCACTATCATTTTGAATTAAATCAATTGTAAAATATTCAATAAAAAACTCTGCATCAGCTCTCAAACATTGCTGATACAATGTATGAAGTATAGCATGCCCAGTTCTATCAGCAGCTGCACATGTTCTCTGAGCAGGCTCACCTTTACCATATTTTGTAGTCATACCTCCAAATGGCCTTTGGTATATTTTACCATCTTTTGTTCTTGAAAAAGGCACACCATAATTTTCCAATTCTATTATCGATTCAGCAGCATTTCTACACATGTATTCAATAGCATCTTGATCTCCTAACCAATCAGCACCTTTAACAGTATCATACATATGCCAACGCCAATCATCTTTCCCCATATTACCTAAAGATGCGCTAATTCCTCCTTGTGCTGCAACTGTATGGCTTCTAGTTGGAAAAACTTTTGTAATACACGCTGTTTTTAAATTTTTCTCAGCCATACCTAAAGTAGCTCTCAATCCTGCTCCTCCAGCTCCTACTACTATGATATCGTATTTATGCTCTATAATATTATATGCTTTCATATTCATTTTACCCCATTCCTGTAAAATATCTAAATAATAAATGATAAAAAACAAAATTAATAAAACTCACTATATATGTTATTATACAAATCAAAATTAATAATTTATGAAGTATTTTATATAATATTTTACAATGAATATAATCTTTCATAATATCTTCAATACCTAAATAACCATGGTATAGAAAAAATGAAATAAAAATGAAAACAAGAGAAAAGTTTAATGGATGTGATATAAATAATATAAACTCTTCCGGAGATGAAGATCTAACAAGCCAAATTATACAAAGCACTAACCATATAAAAAGTGGGATTAATACTAATGCAGTAAATCTTTGCCTTATAAAATGCACTGTAGAAAATTTTGAACTTCCTTTTCCTTTTGCCTTACTATTTAAACTTTTAAAACTCATAATATCAATTATTTATAAATAATTAGGTACCAAAATATACAAGTAAATATAACAGAGAAAATCACAGCTAACCATCCTGTTAAATTTATCATCTTTATATCCATTAATTTGCCTGAGTCCCAAAATAAATATCTTATACCTGTACACATATGGTAAAAAATACAATAACTAAATAATATTAATATTGAAATAAAAAATTTATTAGTTACTAAGTAAGTTAATACTTTACCAAAGTCTTCAAGAGTTGTGCTTTTAAAAGTATAAATATTAGTGGTCCAAAGTATAATCAAAAATCCAAAAAATAATATAAACCCTGTAATTCTATGCATTATAGAGAGTACAGACGTAATTTGAGGTTTATAAATTGTTAAATGAGGTGATAACGGCTTATCTTTTTTTATCATTAATATTTAATAATGCAATTTATATTCTATAACCACATGATAGTGTTATTTTTTGTTAATTCAAGCATTTTTGCCTTTTTTAATTAAGCTTATTAAAAAAATTGAATGACTATGTACTAAAACAACAAGATTAATAAATTATGCTGTAACAGGATTAGATTTACTTTTTGGAAAAAATAGAAAATACTTAATATATAATAGCTAATTCTTATGCCTAATCAAAGAATTGAAAAATATCGCATGCAAAAAGAATTACTGAAAATATCTTATATTAACAAAATTGGTAATAAATAAATTATGTGCAGGATTATTTGTTATAAAGGCGCAAATTCTATTTTAATCAGTGAATTAATTGAAAAACCAGAAAACTCATTAATTAATCAAAGCATTGCTGCAAAGCTAGGTGAACACGGCACTAATGCTGATGGATTTGGCATAGCATGGTATGATCAACAAATAGATGATACACCAGGAATATTTAAATCAATAAGGCCTGCATGGAACGATACTAATCTAAAACATTTATCTAATAAAATACTATCAAATTGTTTTTTAGGACATGTTAGAGCTTCTACAGTAGGAGATGTAACAATCAATAATTGTCATCCTTTTTCTTATAACAAATATTCTTTCATACATAATGGAACTATTCATAATTTTGAAAAAATACGTCGCTCACTATTAAATACTATAAATTCAAAACTTTTTACACAAATTAAAGCTCAAACAGATTCTGAGCATTTATTTTACTTGATTATGCATTTCCTAATTAATAATGAGAATCAAAATTTAGAAATAGCAATGTTAAATGCCTTTAACTGGATAAATGAAAAACAACTTAATAATGATAGCAAATGTTTCTCCAAACTTAATATTATTATAACAGATGGAAATCAAATTGTTGCGACAAGATTTGCTTCAAAAAATAATGAACCTATATCACTCTATTACAATATTAATAAAGATAATAGCATTACTATCGCTTCAGAACCACTTTCAAATACACAAATACCAGAGTGGAATTTATTACCTCCAAATTCTTATTTAATAAATAAAAAAGATTCTTTAAATTTTAAAATAAAATATTTTGACTAACTTTTATGTAATAGCAAATTATAAAATAGTTAAATTACATATAAACTAGAATTAATATTATTATATAAACATAAGCTATCTAAAGTAACAAATAACCTCTTATAATTACTCAATAATATAATAAGGGTTATGAGATACATTGAATCTTAATAAAACTTAATGTCTCTAATTATAAGCCCAATATATTATGAATTTATACACACAATTATAAATAGTACTTTTATACTTTACAATTTCATGATAAGCTCTTATAGGTCCTAGTATACGCATGGTATCGCTTGATTAACACAATATCCATGTATAAAATTATACTGTGAAGGTTAACGTTTATGGATACAGAAAAAAATAATTTTATACTCCAACAAATTCCTGCAAATCGCAAATTAGTTGAAAAATTATATTCACATGGAAAAATTACAAAAAAAACTCGAGAATATGCACTTAATCTGCTATATCCTCATGATCAGTGGATATTATGGATATCACGCTTACTGCTCACTATTGGATCAGCGTTGATACTTTCGGGCATCATCTATTTCGTTGCTTTCAATTGGTCAAAAATAACCCCATCAATAAAGATATATTCGATTCAATTTGGCATTATTAGCTGTTTAATTGGAGCCTATTTTTACTCTTTACAACATATTAATGGGAAAATTTTACTGCTTTTTGGAAGTATATTAATTGGTGCATTTATGGTAACATTCTCGCAAATTTACCAGACTGGAGCAAACTCTTACCAACTGTTTATGATGTGGTCACTGCTTACATTCGGCTGGACATTAATATCAAACTTTGCAGCACAGTGGATCTTCTGGTTAATAATTACTAATATCTTTTTTGTGTTATGGTGGGAACAAGCTGCACAACCTACCAGGGAAATTGAATTTATGATCTTTACCTATATGGCCTTATTAAACGGAATCGCTTTAGCACTGCGCGAATATTGTATTATAACAAAGACTTGTAAATGGCTTGAAGCTAAGTGGATACGCTTGGTACTTACCATAGTTGTTTTACTAATAATGTTGATCCCTATTGTTATTTGGATAATATATCCTAGTATAGCTACGAAATCTATTATATTTAGCAGTATTATAGGCTTTGTTGGACATGGAATAGCATATTATTTCTATCGCTATAAATTGCCTGATATGTGGTCACTAACCGCTACTATAATTTCCAGTTGTTTTATCATCGAATGTTACATCTGTAAAACATTAGTTGCAAAACCCCTTTGGGAATCGTATGCATTTACATATATGATCATGGGGATATTGACATTAGGGATATTTACCGCCTTAATTACTTATCTCCGAAATGTATTAAAAAAGCTGAAGTTCGACCATGCCTAAATATACAATAAAATATAATGCAGCAGAATTGCTTCAGCAGCTTAGAAGCAAAGGCCTAGCTATTAATAATGAGCTTTCTAATTTTATTATATATCAACATAAAAAGAAAGAACTTCCACTTTACTTAATGATCTTGATTGGTATTGGAACATTTATTGCATCACTCTGCTTTATTGGCTTTCTAGAAGTTGTGAATATTATCAATATTTTTAGCTATAACAAAAGTTCGATTATTTTGGGACTGGCTTTCATTACCAGTGCAATAGGATTACAAAGAGCTGCTGGCCAAGATAATACGGTCAAACATAATTTTTTAATACAATCTTCCTTTATTTGTATGTTAATTGGCAAGATATTATTTGTAGTAGGTATAAGCCAAGTACTAAACTATAAATGGAGCATCACATTAGGATTACTGATTATTACCAGTATTACTTATAATATTTACCAAATGTCAATAGATAGATTCCTATCGTTATTTACCATGCTATCTTCTATTTTAATAAATATTATATGGGATTATATATGGGGTTATAATACCAACTACTTAACAAAATTGATACTAAACGCTTGCTTTTTAATACAATTCACTATTACTGCTATTCTACTAACACACGATAAAATTAAACAAGATTATATTCCACTGTCTTATGCATTTACTTTATCACTTTGTATGATCATTTTATTTATAAACTCACAGACACTATTAGGTTATATCAGTAATAAAAAAATGATTGATCCAACCTTTATCAACATTGTTTTGAGTATTGGATTGATTGCTTTATTCATCCAGACCGCAGGTGGTATAGAAAAACTTAAAACCACTCCATTAATATTAGCTTCTGTAGGTGTGGTACTTTTGGGATACATTTCAGCTACAGGCATATTATTAACGATTGGGATTATGGTTCTTGGATATGCTAAACATGAAAATCTGCTGATTATCATAAGCGCTTTATTCATGCCAATTTTTATATTTTTGCACTATTATAATCTTGATATCTCTTTACTACAAAAATCAGTAATTCTTATCATAAGTGGTGCAGTGCTACTGACTGGAAGATTTTACCTTAAGTATAAAATTTGAGATTAATGAGGTATGCCATGCGTATTAAAATAATGATTATATTGTTAGTGATGATCCTAACTGCACTAAACTATAGCATTTACGAAAAAGAGCTTATCAAGGATCATGGTCAAACAATCTTACTAGAATTAGCTCCTGTTGATCCCCGTTCCCTAGTACAAGGAGACTATATGCGCTTAAGTTACACTATAGAACGCAATGCACTAGCTAAACAACTAGCAGACCACCATAAGCGTGGATATATAGTAATTTCCCCAGATAATCATACCGTGGCACACTTCATACGCTTTCATGAAAAAGAGGATTTAGCAGCAAATGAAAAACTACTCCACTTTTATAAAAAATATAACAGGATAAGAATTACACCTAATTCTTTCTTATTTCAAGAAGGCCATGCAAAATATTACGAAAATGCCAAATATGGAGTATTTAAATTCGATAATTCAGGCAATTATCTGCTTATAGGATTAGCTGATAAAAATAGAAAAACAATAATAGCTCCATGAACCATAAAAAATATAAACTTTATTAAATAAACTGAAAGGCAATTGAATAAATTTTAAAAATGATAAGAAAGCAAAGCTTATAAGGTTTATACTTATTCTCTCTTGAATGTAGTAACAATTTATTAATATTATTAAAACCTAATCCATCATATCAATAAATTTCATCTGTACAGTCATTATAACACTATTATCGTTAATAATAACTTTGATACTTCAACACTTCAGGCGTCTCCAGCTCTAATATCTTATTATTGTAATATACTCCATCACCAAAAATGACTCCCGTAACATGAATAATTGTTTACTCTAATAATTTTGGAACTGTAGCAATATATTCATTGAATTATTCATAATTTTGTTCATAATGTTTTCATTGATAAACTCATTCAAGTGCAATGAAAAATTTTAATGCAGATTTAAATGTAATACTAGAAGCAATTAAAAAAGCATCAGTTAAAATTAGTAAAGATTTTTATGAAATTGAAAAATTACAAATTTCTAAAAAAGGAGTTGCAAATTTTGTAACAAACACCGATTTAGCAGCTGAAAAAACATTAATATACCATTTACAAAAAAGTAGACCAGAATACAGCTTTTTAACCGAAGAATGTGGAAAGATAGATAGTTTACAAAACACAAATTCTGATCAAGCAGAATATAAATGGATAATTGACCCAATTGACGGTACATTTAACTTCATGCATGGCATACCATTTTTCTGTATATCTATAGCCCTTGCTAAAATTACTAAAGAAGAATCTTCTATTATTTTAGGAGTAATACATAACCCCATTAATAATGAAACATTTTGGGGTGCAAAAAGACTAGGAGCATTTTTGATAGATAGTTTAGGAATTCAAAGAAAAATTAAAGTAGCTGGACACAATGATTATGAAAGAGTTATTTGTGCAACCCATGATAATTCAAATTCAAGCGATAAATTAAGGCAATACCAAGATTACGTTCATTCAAAACATAGTAAAGCTAGAATTTTGGGAGCCTCTGCATTAGAATTAGCGTATTTAGCTGATGGAAGAATTAATCTATTAATTCAAGGTAAGTTAAACATTTGGGACTATGCAGCAGGATTAATTATTGTGAGAGAAGCAGGTGGAGTTGTTAAAGATCTCAATAAAAAAGACTTAACTCTTACCTTAGTAAATGGAATAATTGCAGGAAACGAAAAGTTAGTAAATGAAATTGAAAACAATTGCTAATTTAAATTTTAACCAATTCATGAATCATGCCTTATCTCAGGCTGAAATAGCATTTAAAAATAATGAAGTGCCAGTTGGCTCAATTCTCACTCATAATAATAAAATTATATCTAGTAATTACAATAAGGTTAAATCTAATGTAGATCCAACTGCGCATGCAGAAATTTTATGTATAAGAGAAACTGCAAAGAAATTAAAAATAACAAATCTAAGTGATTGTGAATTATATACTACACTTGAACCATGTGCTATGTGCGCACAAGCAATTGCATTTAGCAAAATAAAGTGTTTATATTTTGGTGCTTATGATAAAAAATTTGGTGCTATTGAAAATGGTGTAAGATTGTTTCATTCAAAAACACATAATCATACTCCTGAAATATATGGTGGCATTATGGAACAAAAAGCTGTAGATTTAATGCAAAAGTTTTTTATAAGAGCACGACAAAAATAATTAATGCCGATTTAAAAATGATAAATACAAAAACATTTAAACTTAATAACCTAACTGAAAACTCAAAAAATGATGTTGAAGAAAAAGTATTTGTAGAATTAAATATTCCTAAATTTAAGGTTAAACATAATTCAGCAAAATCATATATATTCCATTTCAACAATAAAATTGAAAAAATCCAAGCTGATACTGCATATGAAGCAATTAATAAATATAATTTAAAAAACTTTAACAAAGTAGCTTATATACGCAAAGACTCCGATACAAAAAGCATCTTTGCTAAAGATGAAATAACAAATAATAACTCTATATGACTGTAATTACTAGATTTGCCCCAAGCCCAACAGGATTTTTACATGTTGGAAATTTAAGAACTGCCCTTATTACATGGCTATATGCAAAATCAAATAATGGAAAATTCTTATTAAGAATTGATGATACTGATATTAAAAGATCAAAAAATGAATATATTAGCTCTATTAAGGAAGATTTAAAGTGGGTAGGAATTGATTGGGATGTTTGCTTTCAGCAATCTGATAGAATAGCTAAATATGAAAATGCAAAAAATAACTTAATAAAAGCAGGTAGATTATACCCTTGTTATGAAACTGAGGAAGAACTCGCTTTAAAAAAGAAAAGCTTATTAAGTCGAAATTTACCTCCAATTTATGATAGAGCATCATTAAAATTAACAGCTGATCAAAAAACAGATTTAGAATCCAAAGGAATAAAACCTTATTGGAGATTTTTATTAAATAATGAAAATATATCTTGGGACGATAAGGTTAGAGGAAATTTGCATTTCGATCCAAAAAATTTAAGCGATCCAGTATTAATAAGAACAGATGGAACTCTAACTTATAGTTTAGCATCTGTTGTAGACGATATAGAGTACAGAATTACAGATATTATTAGAGGAGAAGATCATATCTCAAATAGTGCCATACATATACAAATATTTAAAGCTTTATCTTCAGAGCCACCTAACTTTAGTCATATTTCATTAATGACTACAAAAGATAAGAAATTATCTAAAAGAGAGGGTGATTTTAGCATTAAAGAATTAAGAAAAAATGGAATTTTATCATCTACTATTGCAACTTTTTTCGCTAAAATTGGAAGCTCTGAAAATATTAAAATAGGAAAGAATACTAAAAAGCTAATAAATGAGTTCTCCTTTAAAAAATTAAGCAAATCTACAGTGCAATATGACTATAATGAATTAGTAGCTTTTAATATAAAAGTAATACATTCACTAACTTTTGATGAGATTAAAAATTACTTAAATTCAGTAAATTTAAATGATATTGATGAGGAGTTCTGGCTGTCTATAAGACCTAATATTACTGCACTTCAAGATATTGAATTTTGGCATAAAATTTGTAAAAAAGACATCAAAACAAAAATTGTAAATACAGAACTCATTAGTTTAGCAATAAAACTACTACCTAATACAAAATTTGACTCCAATACTTGGAGCATATGGATAAATAATATAAAAAAACACACAAAATTAAGAGGCAAAGAGTTATTTATGCCTATTAGGTTAGCATTAACAGGTAAAGAAACTGGTCCTGAATTGAGAGATTTACTACCACTTATTGGTAGAAATTTAATAATTCGTAGACTTAATGATCTTAATAATGAATAATTATTGTAAAAAAAATATATTAATATATATTATTGATGAAGAAAATGGATAAAGTAACATTAAATTATGTCATACATGAACAAAAATGGTGATCAAATATTAATATCAAGCGCACAAGTTAGAGCAGCTAGGGGATTGTTGAACTGGACTCAATCAGAATTAGCAAATAGGTGCAATCTTACAAAAGCTACAATTGCTAATATTGAAAATGAAAAACACCATTTAACAAGCAAGACAGCAAATAAAATTCACAATGCATTTACAAACGCAAAAATTGAATTTTTAGTTAATGACGGCTTAAGGAACAAAGTAGATATAATTAAAACACTAGATGGAAAAGATGGGCTTTTATATCTTTTAAATGATATTTACGAATCAGTTAAAGAAGTTGGCGGTTGCATAAAAGTTAGTGGCATTGAAAAAAACTCTATTAATAAATTAATAGAAGAAGAATATATATCTATGCATGAAAATCGCATGGAAAAAGTAAATAACCTAAGTTATAAAATTCTTACAAGTAATAAAGATAGTAATATAGATGATAAAAAATATAAAGAATACAGGCAAATACCTGCTGAATATTTTTTTCCGTTACCAATATTTATTTATGATAGAAAAGTAGCTTTTGTTATATTTGATCCACTCAGAGTCTTATTAATTGAAAATTTTCATATTTTTTTAGTAAATTCTAATCAGTTTGATATGATTTGGGACAATTTAAGTAAAGATATATAATTACATTCTTTTTTATCAAATATATTTTTCATTATGATAATTTATTTTACAAGATGACTTTAGCTTGAATTATTATTTTGATTATAGTCCATGTACTTGCTTTGCAAATTATAAATCTCTAATTATTATTGAGCTTCTATATATTTTATTAAATTAATTCTAGCTTCAGGAAATCTTATATAATTTGGTGTAAATATAAATTTTTCAAAAAAATAACCCACTAAATTTAATGCAGTCATTATGTCTTGTTTACAAGCTTCTATATTACTGTTTATTAAAAATTTTGGTAATTTAAATAATTGATCTTGATATTTTGCACCAACCTCAGCTGTTACAGCGTTACCAGTTCTAGGAGATACATATTTTAAATTACTACTAGAATTTGTGATAGCGCATCGACTCCAATCTAAACCATAACCACAATAATTTAATAATTTTTTTTCAAAATTGATATATGCTTTATACACTTCATTAAGTATATCATTAGTACAAATTATCTTTAATAATAAATGTAATTCTCGAAATGCTAATTTATTCACTTCTCTATCTTTTAGCATTACTTTTATCATTGATATTGTTGAATTCAATATCGATATCTTATTTTTATCAAATATTATATCTGAAAACACACAATCTAAAATTTCAATTTTTAAGTATCCTAACTGATCGTTTAATCTAGCTTTCCAATGAAAAAATATAATACTCCCTGGAATATTCTCATTTTTCTTTTTGCTTACTCTAATTAATCCAGAGATAATACCATTATTTTCCGAAAAACATTTTACAATCAAAAATTTTTCCTGAAAGTGCTTAACTGATAATATTACGCCTTTATCTCTAATCTCTATCATATTTGTATTTTTTTAGTATTTCTTAGTTATCACTTTATGGGATTTTTTTTGATATGAGTTAAATAATAACGTCTCTGTTATAAACTTATCTTTTGATTTATAAACACCTTTTACTAGATATCCATCTGTCACTCCTGTTGCAGAAAATATAACATCATTTTTTACTAAATCATCTACTTCATAAACTTTTTCCATATCTTTAATCCCCATCTTATTAGCTCTTGAGATCTGCTCTTTACTCTTAAATACCAGTTTTCCTTGTATTTTTCCTCCAATACATTTTAATGCAGAAGCTGCAAGAACTCCTTCTGGAGCACCACCACTACCAACATATATATCAACATCACTATCGGAACTTGCAGCTGCTATAACAGCTGAAATATCACCATCGGCTATTAACCTTACTTTTGCCCCTATACTCCTTATTTCATCAAGTAGTATTTGATGCCTATCTCTTTCAAGCATCATGACAACTATATCTTTAACATCACAATTTTTATATTCTGCTAAATTACTAATATTTTTTCTGATACTTTTATTTATATCAATAATATCATTTGGAAAATTTTTTCCTATAGCTATTTTCTCCATATACAAATCAGGAGCATATAAAAAAGAATCTTTAGAACTAATTGCAATTACTGCCATAGACCCAAATCCTGCCTTAGCACATATTGTAGTACCTTCAAGAGGGTCAACTGCAATATCAATATCTTCACCTCCTTTACCTAATTTCTCTCCAATATATAACATAGGAGCTTTATCTCTTTCTCCTTCACCTATGGCAATTCTTGCATTCATTGGTAACTTATTTAATTCTTTCCTCATAATATCTACAGCTGCTCTATCTGCAGCAATGTTATCTCCTTTACCGATCCACTCGTAACATGCAATTGCTGTATTTTCCGTAATATTTTGAATAAGGTATAACCATTTATTATCCATAATTTTCTATGCAAAAACAAAAATTGTGCTAATATCCAATCAATATATGACAAAATAATGATAAGTGCAAAATATAATGACAACAAAAAAGCATAAAATATCAGCTTCAATACTTGCTGCAGACTTTTCTATTTTAAAAGAAGAAGTAAAAAATATATCAACTTCTGGAGCTGATTCAATTCATTTAGATATTATGGATGGTCATTTTGTACCAAATTTAACCTTTGGACCTGATATTGTAAAATGCATTAAAAAAGAAAGTTCAATACCACTAAAAACGCATTTGATGATAAAAAACCCTGAAAAATATATTGATGCATATATCGAAGCAGGAAGTGATGCCATTATTTTTCATCAAGAAACCGTTACACATATAGATAGGTTCATAGATTATATTAAATCAAAAAACGTAAAAGCAGGAATTTCAATTGTACCTTCTACACATGAATCTACTTTAAAATATATATGTGATAAACTTGATGAGATATTAATAATGACTGTTAATCCAGGTTTTGGCGGACAAAAATTTTTAAATAGTCAGTTAGAGAAGATTAAGAATATTAGTATTATGACAAGCAATATAGCAAATATTGATATTGGAGTAGATGGTGGCATTAATCCTACTACATTAACTGAATGTGTAAAAAATGGTACTAATTTAGCAATAGCTGGAAGTTATATCTTTAAAAGCACTAACTATAAAGAGAGAGTTATTAAATTAAAAAATTGCTTCAATTAAATTAACCTGAGCTATAAAAATTGTAAATTAATATTAAATCTTATAATCAATCATCATAAGATCAAACAACTTAGTCATTACATCTTTCTTTTGTCTTCAAGGGCCAACAATTTCGCAATTGTCCTCACGAGCCACGTGAGTATTATGATTATCCAGCAACCCTACTTATCTGATTTATTTATAGATTGCCACCAATACCTTTTCACATCCTCACAATAACAACTAGATGCACTGTTCAATATGCAAAATCTCATGTTTATCTAATAATTTAAGCAACTGAGACTTCTTTAAGCTTTTTACAATAAATATTGTAATCTGACAAAACAATATATAAAGAATTAACTAGCTTTTCTACCATCTCCTCAGTATGGAATGGATTTGCAGTTATCCTTAATCTTTCCTCACCTTTAGGTACTGTTGGAAAGTTAATACCTTGAACATATATTGAATGATCCTTTAATAAATTTGTGTATACATCGTTACATAATTTAGCATTATTAATCATAATCGAAATAATATGCGTTTGATTTTCTAAAAAACTAATACCTTTATTTATAAGTTTATTCTTCAATATAGATACTATATTTTTTAATTTCTCTCTTTCAGCATTTGATTTTCTAAGATGTTTTATACTAGCAAATATAGCATTTGCTATTGCAGGAGGAAGTGATGTAGTAAAAATAAATCCTGGAGAATAGCTCCTAATACTATCAACAATTTCATATTTTGAAGCAATATACCCACCTATCACACCATAAGCCTTTGCAAATGTACCTTGAATAATATCAACTTTATCTTGAAACCCTAATTCTTCACATATCCCTGCACCTTCTTTTCCATATATACCAACTGAATGAACTTCATCAACATAAGTTAATGCATTATATTTTTCAGCCAATTCACATAACTTACCAACAGGAGCTACATCACCTGACATAGAATAAACAGCTTCAAACACTATCAATTTAGGACAGTCATAAGGATATTTTTTTAGCATATTCTCTAAATCATCCATATCATTATGCTTAAAAATTACTTTCTCAAGCTTGCTCTCTTTAATACCATAAATAATAGAGGCATGATTATCTTCATCTGAAAATATAACACAATTTGGAATAATTTTAGAAATAGTGGATAATGTAGCTTGATTAGCTATATAACCAGAAGTGAAAACAAGAGCTGATTCCTTATTATGTAGATTACTAATCTCGTTTTCAACTTTAATTACAGAATCACTAGTCCCGGATATATTTCTAGTGCCACCAGATCCAACTCCAAATTCATAAGCACCTTTAGCTAAAGCATCTATAACTATTTCATTTTTACTCATTGAAAGATAATCATTGCTACACCAAATATCAATGTCTCTATTATGCTTTAAACTAAAAGCCTTAACCTTATTAGCAGGATTACCCTTTAATTCAGTAAAAACCCTATACCTTCCTTCACTCTTAATTTTTGAAAGAGCTGAAAGAAAGTATTTTTCCATTTTATAAAAAAGTTAAATTTTTATATGCTTTTTTTTTCTGCCACCTTATTTGACTTATTTGATTTAGCTAATTTAAGGCCAAGCCCTGCTAAAATAGCAGCATATCCAAAGCATAAATAACAAATACTTGAAGTCTCCTCCCCATGATGATGGTGAATACCAAAACCTGAAGCAATACCAATAGAACCTAATAATAAAATAGTTGGAGAAAAATCAAAATTTTTACCAGTTATTTTTTTATTAATTTTCCCACCAATTATTAAACCAAAAATAATAATCAATGGAGCAACGTGTAAGAAGTTAATTAGCTTTTCTATCATAATTTAATTACGTTTAAATGTTATCATTCATATGATTAATATATAATTTATACTTTATAATCAAGCAAAATCTAATTTAAAATTAATTAAATTAATCATTTGCAATAATCTCAGTAAGTGTTAATCCAACTTTTTCATCAATAAGGACTATTTCACCTTTGGCAACTAATTTATCATTGACAAACAAATCAACTGGATCACCAGGTTTTTTATCTAATTCAATCTTATCACCTTTATTTAATTTCAATAAATCACTTACCTTAAAATCCGTTTGTCCTAAAACAACTTTCAACCTCATAGGCACATCATAAATAGCCTTAAGATTTAAGTTGATTCCATTTTTATTCTTAATATTATCTGTTTCTGTAGACATAGTACCTTACCAATATAATTAATTATAAATTATTTTTAAAAATTTCTTCTAAATCTTCTTTAACTTTTTTCGTATCCTTCTTTATCACCCCATTACCCCAATCAATCTTGCAATCATTAATACTTATTGAATTATCTTTAATTAATTTTATTTTTATCATTGAATCTTTATGTATACTATTTAAATAATCCTCAATTTGAATAAAATTATCTGGATTAATCATTATTTTAATTTCACTTATATGAGATAATAATGGTAAATTATTGCTTAAAAATTCTAAAATTGCTTCATTTGGAAATTTTTTGTTTAGTTTTCCTACTAACTTTTCTGCAATTATATAACTTAGTTCAACACAATCATTTGCTAGATTTTCATATTTACTTTCAATCGTCTCATTTATATTAGCTAAATTGGTATCAATTTTTTCTAATATACTATAAGTATTATCTTCCTTTACTTTATCTAAAAGTTTTTTTTGAGCAACTTCGCACTCTGACCACCCCTTATTAAAAGAATCAAGTTTTAAAATTTCAATCTTTTCTTTTGTATAATGATCTTGTTCTACAACAATTTCTTTTTTTGCCAATATATCACTAGTTACTTTTAAATCTTTACCAGTATATTCATCCTTGATATTTTTCTTTGTTGCATTTTCTTCTATACTAATATCATCATTAAAATTATAAAACGTAAATTTTTTTACCTCAAGCTCCTTCATATTAATTTGATTCATTTACAATATCTTTTAAAGTTACTTGTCCTTTATTAATTAATTCCCTTAAAACTACTAAAGTATTTTTTTGAGATAATTCAGCTTCTTCAAATTTAACATTACTAGAACTTTCAATTTCTTCTATTAGAATTTTAGCAGCTCTTGCCGACATATTATTAAAAAAACAATTTTTTATATCATCATCTGCAAATTTTAATGCTTTAGGTAAAATTGATTTATCACAATACCTAATAAGCATCTGCATACCACTTGAATCAACCCTTTTAATATCATCAAAAATAAGCATATGCTTTCTCACCAAACGAGCTTTATTTTCATCATATTTTTCCAAAAGATTAAAAAATGTATTCTCGTTCTTTTTATCAAAATTATTAAAAATATCTGCAACCACTTGGTTATTATCAATTTCCCTAGATGAATCTGATATTTCAATTAAATCTTTACGCAAAGTATTTTCCAAATTCACTACTACATTTTTACTCACTTCTTCAAGATTTAAAATCCTTTTAATTACTTCAAAAGAAAAATTATCAGAAAATTTAGTTATAATACTAGATGCTTTTTGAGATGGAAGCTTAGATAAGATAAATGCAACAGTTTGTGGATATTCATTTTTTAAATATTCAACTAATGATTTATCATTCATATTTGATAGTGATTCCCAAACTTGATTCATAGGACTATCAATATTTCTCATGATATATTCTACTTTTTCTTCGTCAAATACTTTATATAAAAATCTCTTTAATTTTGGTAAATGGCCGCCTAATAAGCTTGCACCACTTATTTTATCAGCAAAACAAGATAATATATCCAAAACTATTTCAGTGTCCATTTCTTTTAAATTTGCTATTTCATTTGATATCTTATAAACATCATCATCTGATAATTGCTTTAATATTTTTGCAGCATTATCTTCACTTAAAGTTAAAAGCAATACAGCTGCACTTATAATGTTCTCTTGATTTAAATTGTTTACTTCCATAATAAAACTAATTATTGATATTTATAAAATTTTTTGATCATTATTGATCCATTTCTTTAGTATTTCTGTTGCTTCCTCAGGGTAATTCTCAACCAACTCATTTATTTTATCTAAGATTTGTTTATGTTTCATTCCTACAGGTATTTTTTTACCTCCAGATTCTGAATAATCATTAAGAGCAGAAGATGAAAAATCTTTATTATCCATGTTATCCTCACCAGAATATTTATTATTAGTTCCAAATTTTTTAAAATCAAAAAATTTGTTGATTTCTCCAAATCCACTTTTATTAGCTTCTAAAATCTTTGCTAAAATTGGTCTAAATATTAACAATATAACAAGAATAACGATAACACCAATCATTCCCATTTGGATTAAATTTTTTAAATTATCATCTAGCCAATTAGCTTTCTGAATATCTTTTTCAAAATTATTATCTATAAATTTTAAATTAACAATTTCTATTGTATCACCTCTATTTTGATCATAACCTATAGCAGATTTCACTAAAGCCCCTAATTGTTCTAGTTCTTCATCACTCCTCTTTTCATAAACATTACTTTTAGATTTTTCATCATAAACATAATAACCATCAATTAAAATCCCCACAGATAGTTTTTCAACTCTACCTTCATCTATAATTTTGTTTGTTACAGTTTTAGATATTTCATAATTTGTAATATCATCTAATTTACTTTTTTTCTTAAGTATTGAATTAGAGTTATTTAATTGCTGATTTGAATTTGGAATATTATTTGCAACAGAAATACCATCACCATCATTTTCATCATCTTCTTTTTCTTCACTAACTTTTTTTGATCTGATCACCTGACCATCAGGATCAAATACTTCAGATACCATAACTTGTCTATTAGTGTTGATTTTAGCCGCAACATTTACTTTAACTTTCCCAATACCAACACGACTTTCTAGTAAATTTTCTATTTTTGATTTAAGCTTTTTCTCTACTAAATTTTGATATTCAAATGATTTAAATTCAGAATTATTATCATTAAATAATCCATTATCTTCAGAACCTGGTGCTTTTAAAGAACTACCTATACTATCAATTATACTTATATTATCAGAAGATAGATCAGGTACGGCCTTTTCCACTAAATTAGTAATTGCTTTAATTTCATTTTTTGAAATAGATTCACCTACTTTTAATTTTAACATAATAGATGCTGATGGCGTAACACTTGATTTAGAAAACAACTCTTTCTTTGGTAAAACCAAATGCACTCTTGAATTTTCTACTTGTGACAAACTGTTTATAGTTCTAGATAACTCACCTTCAAGCGCCCTTAAAGCATTTACATTATTTAAAAACTGTGAGCTACTAAGGCCGTTTTCTTTATCAAAAATTTCATATCCAACTAAATTTCCTGATGTTATTAGACCTTTTTGAGCAAAATACATTCTTAATGACAAAACCTTATCAGCTGGCACTAAAATTTGAGAATTTTTTGCACCAACTTGATAATTAATACCCATACTTTGAAGCTTTAAAGTAACAATATTTTGATCTTGCTGTGTTAAATCATTATATAAAGGGCCGTATATTGGCTTAGATAAACTAACAACAAAGTATACTAAAGCAACCAATACAGCTAAAGTTGATAAAGAGAATAAAACTATTTTATAAATTCCAAGTTTTTTTAAAAAATCCATTTAACACACGCCCCACTACCGTCAAAAATCTAAAGAAAAAACCTACACCTTAGATTCTACAATTACAACTAAAATATGTTAGCAATTTTAAATCTATAAATCCAGAAATTTTTTGTATCATTTTGGATTTATACCTTAGCATAACATCAATTATAGCCTAATATTAAAATTTATTGTATATATAAGTTCTTATAGTAACATTTAATTCAAAGCTTTGCTTAAAAAAGAATATAGGTTTAAAAACTTTTTTAAAAAAATTTTAAATCATAGTTTTTTTCTGTTATCTGTAACAAAAATAATTCAACTCTATTTATTAATTGTATTTATCACTTCAAAAATAAAATTAAATATAGATGATGAATCAATTAAGATCTTGAAGTCAAATAAAGTTTGTTTTTTAAGCTTATGGCATGGAAGAATTTTAATTTTTCCTAAAATTATGAAAAAATTTGGAAAATTTAAAGTATTAACTTCCTTACATAAGGATGGAAAATATGTTGATCAATTTGTAAAGCTTTATAATCATGATATTATAAGAGGATCCAGCTTCAAAGGAAGTTTATCTGCAACAAAAGATATAATAAAATCTATACAACAAAATGAACGAATAGTAATCACACCTGATGGACCTAGAGGCCCTAGGTATAAAGTTAATAGTGCTCTTACAAATTTAGCAATAAAATTTAATATACCTATTATTTGTTTATCATTTGCTGCAACAAGATCTAAAACTCTTAAAAGCTGGGATAATTTTACAATCCCTTTACCTTTTACTAAAATTTTAGTAAATATATCTAAACCATATAAATTTAATAATACACAAAACAATGAATTAGAAAAAATAATGATAAAACAACTAAATGACTTAGATCATCAAGTATCTTTAAAAAACAAAAATGTATAGAACAATATATAACATTATTTCATTAATTGCATCTCCTGTAATTATTTTTTATATGTTTATTAGGTTGATTAGAGGAAAGGAAAACACCACAAGTTTATCTCAAAAACTTACTATTAAATTTGCTAATTATCCAAAAAACAAACAAATAATTTGGTTTCATGCGGCAAGCGTAGGAGAAACTAATATGGCTATTGCACTTATTAAAATTATTTCAGATAAGAGACCTGATTTACATATATTGATGACTACTGCAACACTTACATCTGCTAAAATTTTTAAATTAGAAAAATTGAATAATACAACTCATCAATTTTTACCAATTGATTTAAATTTTATTGTTAAACGATTTATTAACTATTGGAATCCTAAAATTGTAATATTTATTGAATCAGAATTATGGCCAAATTTAATTGATCAAATTAATACAAAAGATATTCCCATACTCCTATTTAATGGTCGATTATCAGATTCCTCATTTGCTATGTGGAGTAAGTATAAAAACTTCACAAGCTCAATATTAAGAAAATTCTCTGTAATATATACAGCAAGTCAATTAGATTATAATAGATTTATAACTTTTACAAAAGATAATGTTGAATATATCGGACATTTCAAGTACTCATCTCCATCTTTATCTTATTCAGATACTTATGTAAAAGAATTAAAATCTAAACTTAAAAACAAAAATGTTTTTGTTGCAGTCAGCACTCATGATGGAGAAGAGAAAATTATCGTTAAAATTCACAAAGAACTTAAAGAAAATATTTCCAATATATTTACTATTATTATTCCCCGCCATCCATCAAGAATAGAAGAAGTAATTTCTTTATCTGAAAATTATAAATTAGATTATATAACTGATATTAAAGATTTTAAGGATGAAAATGATCTTTTATTAATTTCAGCATTTGGAATATTAGGCAACTTTTTTGAAGCCCATGATATAATATTTGTTGGCGGATCTTTTGCTAACATTGGTGGACATAATATTTTAGAACCTGCAAAACAAAATTGTGCAATTATTGTAGGACCTTATACATCAAATTTTAAAGATCTAATAGATGAATTTGTTAAGCATAAAGCAATCATTACTACACAAACTACTCAGCAACTTAAAAATGAATTACAAAAATTATTCAATGATTCTAAATATAAAGAACAACTTATCAAAAATTCAACAAAAATAATCAACAAACAAAAAGATGTTTTTAAAGTTGCACTTAACACTATTTATGAATATCTAAAATAATACTATAATTTTAATCAACATAAAAAGCATTTTAGATTAATTTTTTATATACTGAATAATTTCAAATTCACTTAATTCATTTAGATATTCTTGTAATTTTACCATTCCTATACATGGCCTTGCACCAAATTCACTTAATTCACCTGATAATATTTTTTTAGCTAATATAACTGAAGGTACACATGGAATTTGTATTCCAGAATCATTTTTTGCTATAAGAAACCATTTACGCTCATATACTTGATTAAATTTATCTTTACCTTTTATAATCATATGCATGCCTCCATTATCAGTACCAAAAATGTTAAAAAAATTACTTAATTTTAACAAAAAATCAGCATATTTTTCTAAATTTATTGATAATCCCACTCTTTTTAACCAACTCAATGCCCAGGCACTTAGATGTAAAAAACTACTTTCAATACCAGCAGAAAATTTAATTACTTTTATACCATATTGTTTAGGAAATATATCCAGATCTGGAACATCACAATTTGCCATCCAACGCTTACCTAATTCTGGATATTTTTGCCTGTAAATATCTTGCCAACCATATACTAATTTATTACTGTTGAAAGATGATTTTAATGGCTTTCCAAGATAAGTTAAAATACTTGTTAATGTACTACGACCCCGTGGAGTTCTTTGACCTGGTGTTATTCCGTAAATTAAAGAATCAATTTGAGAAAATTTATTTTTAAATTTTTCTACAACTGTAGATGATAAGCAAGGAACAGTACTAGCACCACTTATAACTATTGTATTAGCTTGTTTTGCTAATTTGTCTAATTCAATAATTCTGCATACAAAATCACGTCCATCAGCAATATCTATATAATGCACTCCTTGTTTAATACAACTCTTTGCAATTGAATAATCAGCTTTTTGAAATGGTCCACAAGTATTTATAACTATTTTTGGCTTTATTATCTTAAGATAGCAATCAAAGCTTGTATTTACATCAAATATTGCTTCCTTCACATTTAATTCTGCTGCAACTTTTTTTGCTTTCTCTTCATTCCTACCAGCAATAGTAATATCTATTCCAGCCCTTACTAATTGTTCAGTAATTATCTTTCCAAAATTACCATAGCCACCAAGAATAAGAATTTTATTCATATTATTTTAAATTTACCATTATAGTCTAAAATCTTTCCAAAACATGAATGAATAATTACTAATGATAATTTAAAATTATTTTCATCAATTGCCCTTTCTTCTGCGTATACTTTACCAATTAATAAACTAAGTGGTATAGGAATAAATTTGCCAAATATATGCCAAACATAACATTTATGCTTTATCTTAACTTTATTTCCATCAAAAATATAATAATAACTCAATCCTATACCAAACCTCACAATTTCAACTATAATATTATCTTTGCTTGCTGTAAATTTTGAACAAAATATATATGGATTATGTTTTGAAAAATTAAAATGTCTTTCTAAAATATAACTCTTTGAATATTCTTTACTTTTTGCATAAACCTTCGTTGGAATATTAGTTCCTTCATAAGGCACAAATACTTTAAATAGTTTTAACAAAGGTACTAATATTTTAAAAAATTTAGAAAATCTAATATTCATATTACCGTCAAACACAAGTATATCTTTTGAATACTGCCTATTAGAATAACGTTTTTTTAATACTACTGGCATATTATTATATGAACCTTTAAAAATTACTTTATATATAGGCTCACTATCATGTTTTATTTTCTTAACGCCAATTATTATTAATAAACAAAGACGAACAAACTTTAAAATAGGATAAATTAATTTCAATAACACTTTTGATTTAAATAATTTGCTGTTTATTTTATTAAATAAGTCAGATTGACTGCTAAACATCGCTAATATACACATTCCATCTTCACCATAATAAAATTGTTCTCGATATTTTACTATCAAACCTTCATTTAAATTATATCCTTGTTTTTTAGCTTCTAAAATTAATGGCTGACTAATTCTAGCATTTATAATAACAAGTTCACCAATAGATTTACGAATTTTTAGCATTTGTGCTATATTTTTACAAATAGGACATTCTCCATCATAAATTAAGTATACCACTTCCTGATTATACTTTACCATGTATGATGCTTTATATTTTATAAATACACTTAAACTAAAACTACCCTATTTACAAATAAAAACAAAATTTTTGTTTCATTTTGATTTGCACTCTAGTCATTGCGAATAAATTGTATATTTGTGTAGCAATCCAAAAATACATCAAAAAAACGTAAGCAATATCACTGGATCACCACACCACTTCCGTAGCTCGTGATGACTGTCGAGAAAAACGTTAATTCATAATTTCAAGATTTGCTATAAATTTATACCTTTTTATCTGCTGTTCAGGTCAACCTATTACTTATTAACCTAAATTATACTAAATAAATGTTACAATTACGTTAAGATTTTTATCTAGTTACTAGTATGAATTTCAATTTTGTAATTACTAATAATTTTAAATAAAATTTCTAGATAAAAAGTTATTTATCTAAAAATTTATTAATTAGTTTGCTAACATCTTCAATGTTACTATTAGCATTAACTGAAATATATCTTGGATTTGTTTTATAAAAATCCATTAATGGTTTTGTTTGATTATTATATTCTTCTAATCTTTTCTTTATTGCATCTTCTTTATCATCTTCTCTAGTATAAAATTTCTTACTACCACATTTGTCACAAACTCCTTTAACACTTGTTGGATTTGTAATTAAATTATATGATTGATTACAATTAGAGCAAAAAACCCTAGCTGATAATCTTTTAAAAATTTCTTTTTCTTCAAGTTTTAAAGATATTATATACGGCATGTCTATTTTATTCTTAACACATACACCATTAAGATTTTCAGCCTGCTTTATAGTTCTTGGAAATCCATCTAAAATATAAGCCTTATTTGAGCTTTTATTAGATAAAAGTTCTTTTTCAACTAAGTCACACACTATATCATCTGAAACTAAGCCACCCTGATTGATTATTTCTTGAACCCTAAGACCTATTTCTGATTTATTATCAATAGCCTTTCTTAAAATCTCACCTGTTGAAAGTTGAGATAAATTATATTTCTTGGATAATAATTTTGCCTGAGTCCCCTTGCCTACACCAGGTGGCCCCAATAAAATTATTATCATTACCTTCTCCTCATCATATTAGCTTTTTTCATTAAGTGCGCATACTTATTACTTAATAGATGTGATTGAATTTGCGAACTTAAATCTAATACAACACTGATAACAATCAAAATACTTGTACCTCCTAAATAAAAAGGCATACTAAACTGATGCGTTAAAACTTCAGGTACTGCACATACTACTGCAATATATGAAGCTCCAATCACTGTAATTCTTGTTAATATATACTGAAAATATTCTTTAGTTTGATTCCCAGGTCTTCTACCAATAATCACTGCGCCGTTCTTTCTTAAATTTTCAGCAGTTTCTTCTGGATTAAATACAATCGTGCTATAAAAAAAGCAGAAAAACATTATAAATAGTATATATAAAATTAAGTATAACGGTTTACCTTGAGATAAATAACTTTCGACAAATTTACGCCACCCTGTTACTTCTCCACCAATACTAAAACCTGCAATTGTTGCAGGAAATAATAACAAAGCATTAGCAAAAATTGGAGGTATAACACCAGAAACGTTTATCTTAATAGGAAGATGCGTAGAATCTCCTGCATATATTTTCTTTCCAACTTGCTTTCTAGGATATTGAACTAGCAACTTTCTTTGTGACTTTTCCATAAATACAACAAAAACAATTATTGCAACAATTGCAATAAAGCATAATATTATAAATTGAGTAGAAACAACATTATTTTTACCCATTTCTAATAATGAAAATACTGCTGGTAACAAACCAGATACTATTCCAGAAAAAATAATCACAGAACTTCCGTTGCCTATCCCCTTCATATTAATTTGATCAGCAAACCAAATAACTACAATAGTACCTCCCATTAAAGTAAACATTGTAACAATTCTAAAATAAATACCAGGATCACTTATTAATGAAATACCTTTATAATTTAAAGATTCTATACCTACAGCTATTCCATAACCTTGAAATAATGCTAAAACAACCGACAAATATTTTGAATATTGGTTTATTTTCTGTCTACCAACTTCACCAGATTTTTTTAACTCACTAAATTCTTTTGATAAAACTGTCATCAATTGCATAATTATTGAAGCAGTAATATAAGGCATAATATTTAATGTAAAAATAGACATTCTTCCTAATGCACCACCTGTTAAAACATTAAACATACCTAATATACCTTTAGCTTGCTCCTTAACAATATTATCCAATATAGATAAGTTGACTCCTGGTAAAGGTATATAAGTTCCTAATCTATAGATTATTAAAATAAATATAACAAAAAAAATCTTTTTACCTAAGTCTCCTTTGCCAGATAATGGATTGCCAAAATTTTGGCTTTGATTTTTTTTCATTTTCAAATATGAATAATTAAATTACTTTAACAGCTGAACCATTTTTAGAAGCGTTTTCAATCATTTTTTTAGAAGCTGAGTTAACTTCTATATTAAATTTATGTTCAAAAACACCCTTACCAAGTAATTTTAATTTTTCTTTTTTAGAATTAAATATCCCCAATTTCTCGATATCTTCTAGCTTTATATCTTTTTTTAACTTCTTCTTTTTAATCAAGTAGTTAATTTGATATAAGTTAATTATTTTAAAACTCTCTTTATTAATAGATGTAAAACCTCTCTTTGGTAATCTTCTATAAAGAGGCATTTGACCTCCTTCAAAACCAGCTAAAGCTACTCCACTTCTTGCTGTTTGACCTTTTCCACCTCTGCCACATGTTTTACCTTTACCAGATGCGATACCCCTTCCTAAGCATTTTTTAGATTTTCTAGAACCTTTATTACCTTTTAACTTATTTAACATAGCTTATACCATTATTAAGTTGTTTCTCTTTGGCTTGCAATCTCTGCCAATTTTTTACCTCTTTTATCTGCGATCATTTTTGGGGTGTTAATATTTCTTAATCCCATAATAGCAGCTTTAACAACATTATGAGGATTATTGGAGCCAACTGATTTTGCTACAATATCCTTAATTCCTAAAACTTCAAAAAGAGGCCTTGTTGGACCACCTGCAATAACTCCTGTACCAGCAGGTGCTGCTCTCATCACTACCTTACCTGAACAAAATTTACCAACAATATCATGATGTAATGTTCTACCTTCCCTTAAAGGTATTTTAAACATATTTTTTCTAGCTTCATCTGAAGCCTTTCTTTTAGCATCCATAACCTCATCAGCTTTACCAAGACCATAACCAACTTTGCCTTTTTTATCACCAACCACAACTATAACAGAAAAACTAAATTTTCTTCCTCCTTTTGTAACTTTAGTACATCTATTTACTTTAACAAGTTTTTCTACAATTTCTATATTATTATTAACCATATTTATAAGCCATTAAAAATTTAAACCGTTTTTTCTTGCGCTTTCAGCAAACGCCTTTGCTTTTCCATGATATTGAAGACCACCTCTATCAAAGTATACATCCTTTATATTTTTATCTACGAGTAATTTAGCTATTTTTTGCCCTAATAATTCAGCTGCCTTGATATTATTTTTATTTTTTAAATCTTTAAAATCCTTACAATGTGTAGCTAAAGAAGTAATGGTAACTTTTTTGTCTTCATCAACAATTTGACCATAAATGTATTTATTTGATTTATAAAAACATAACCTAAGCCTATTAGATTTTGTTTTTTTAACCTTGAACCTTGTTCTATCTTTTCTTCTATTGTATTTTAACCTTTTGCTTAACATTTTTATTTTACCATTTTATTTTTTCTTACCTTCTTTTCTTAGAATAATTTCATCTTCATATTTTATACCCTTACCTTTATATGGCTCAGGCTTTCTTAAACTTCTTATATCTGCACAAACTTGACCAACAAGTTGTTTATCACAACCACTAACTTCAATTATGTTTTTTATGCACTTTATACTAACTCCCTGAGGAATTGGATATATTATATCATGGCTATATCCTAATGTTAATATTAATAAATCTGAATCAATATTAACTTTATAACCAACTCCGTTAATTTCTAATTTCTTAACAAAACCTTCATTAACACCTATAACCATATTATTAATTAGTGATCTAGAAAGTCCCCATAATGATTTAGATTTTTTAGAAATCTCTTTAGGAAAAATACTTATATGTTTTTCATTTAACTCAACATTAATTGAATCAAATATATGCATTCCAAGTTCCCCTAGAGGACCTTTAATATTTAAATAATTTTTATCAAATACCACAGTAACTTTATCAGGTATATTAATTTGTTGCTTTCCTATTTTTGACATAATTTTTATTTAAAATATATTGCATAAAACTTCACCACCAGCTTTAATATCTTTAGCGTCACTATCAGTAATTATACCTTTTGACGTTGATAATATTACCATTCCTAATCCACCATAAAGTTTATTTATTTCTTTATATGATTTAAAAATTCTCTTACCCGGTTTAGAAACTACATTAAATTCTTTAATAACTGGAGTATCATTTTTACCTTCATATTTCAAATATACCTTGATCATAGACACTCCTTTCCTTTGCTCAATTTTTTCTATGCTATCAATATAACCAGCTTTATTTAATAAATTTAATACCATATGTATTAACTTTGAAAAATATACAATGGCATATGATTTTTTAACTAATTGAGCATTTTTAATTCTTGCTATTGTATCTGAAAGTAAATGATTTTGCGACATATATCTCCTCTATTATGACCAACTGGATTTTGTAACACCTGGAAGCTTACATTCAGATGCTAATTTTCTAAACCAAATTCTTGATAATTTAAACTTATTATAAACGCCTCTACCTCTACCACTCAATAAGCATCTATTTCTTATCCTTGTTTTAGAACTATTTCTTGGCAAATTAGAAAGAGAAATTTGAGCTTCAAATCTTTCCTCTAATGTTTTTGTCTTATCATTTCGAATTGATTTAAGCTCTTCTCTTTTCTTTTCATTTTTTTTAAATAAATTCTGTCTTTTTAAATTTCTCTGTACAATACTTACTTTAGCCATATGGTTATATATTTATTTTTAGTTATAAAACGGTAAATTAAAAGTTTTCAATAAAAATTTAGCTTCTTCATTACTATTCGTCGAAGTTACTATTACTATATTCATTCCTCTAATTTTATCAATTTTATTATAATCTATTTCAGGAAAAACTATTTGCTCTTTAATACCTAGACAAAAATTCCCATTTCCATCAAATTGTTTAAAACTTAGTCCTTTAAAATCTCGAACACGTGGTAATGCAATGTTAATTAACCTATCTAGAAATTCATACATCATTGTTTTTCTAAGAGTAACTTTACACCCTATTTTCATACCTTGCCTTAATTTAAATCCTGCAATAGATTTTTTTGCTTTAGTAACCACTGGCTTTTGACCAGAAATCACCATTAATTCTTCATAAATTTTATCTATAATTTTTGAATCATTAACAGCATCCTTAACTGAAATATTAATTGAAATCTTTTTTAGCTTTGGCACTTGCATATCATTTTTAAAATCAAAATGCTTTTTTAGCTGAGGGGTAGAAACTGTATTGTAATGTTTTTCTAATCTTGAACTAACCATAATTAAACTTTTTTATTATCTATCAACTCACCAGATTTTTTATAATATCTAGTATTATTACCATTTTTTATTTTTTTAAAACCTATCTTTGTCACTGAATTTGTTTTTGGATCAATATGCATAATATTAGATATATGAATAGGCATCTCTTTTTGTACAATACCACCTTCTGGATTTAATTTATTAGGCTTGGTATGCCTTTTTACTAAATTTACTCCACCCAATATCACTTTATTATCCTTTGGAAAATAACTTATTATCTCAGCAACTTTACCTTTATCTTTGCCACAGATAACTTTCACCTTATCATTTTTTTTAAACTTGTTTGCCATATTATGTTACCTCTGGAGCTAATGAAATGATTTTCAAATAATTTCTCTCTCTTAATTCTCTAGGTATTATACCAAATATCCTAGTACCAACTAATTCTCCTTGCTTATCTAATAGAACAGCAGCATTATCAAAAAATCTTATAACTACTGCATCCTTTCTTCTTCTTTCTTTTCTAGTTCTCACAACAACTGCATGGAACACTTCACCTTCTTTAACTTTATCAGAAACTGCTGCTTTTTTTATAGAAACTACTATCTTATCACCGATATCTGCAGACATTTTTTTACTACCACCAAGAACTTTGATACACTCAACTTCTTTAGCACCAGTATTATCAGCAACGTTTAATCTTGTACCCATCTGTATCATAATAACCTCAATTTACTTAGATAAAATATGCCATTTTTTTAACTTAGATATAGGTTTACTTTCAATAATTTTAACTTTATCACCTATATTTAAAGAATTATTTTCATCATGAGCTAAATATTTTTTACTTCTCTTGATTATTTTTTTATATTTTTTATGCAATATTTTTCTTTCAACTAAAACAGTAACAGTCTTATCTGCTTTATTGCTTAATACGATACCATCTAATATTTTTTTTGACATAATCTTTATTATTTTTTCACTTTATTTTGATCAACAACTTTATTTTGATCAACATTATTTAATGCAGTAAAAATCCTAGCTATATTTTTTTTAACCTCTCTTATTCTAGAAGTATTACTTAATTCTCCTAAAACTTTTTGAAATCTAAGATTAAAGTATTCCTTTTTATACTTAAGTAATTCACTTTGTAAAGCTTTATTATCTAAATTTTTAACTTCCTGGTATTTCATTTAGATCACCTCTTCAATATTTTTAATTATTTTTGTTTTTATGGGCAACTTAGCAGCTGCTCTAGAAAAAGCACCTATAGCTTGCTCTGCCGTAACAGAATCTAATTCAAATAAAATTCTGCCAGGCTTTACCCTACACGCCCAAAATTCAGGTGAACCTTTTCCTCTTCCCATCCTAACATCAGCAGGTTTTTTACTAACAGGAACATCTGGAAATATTCTGATCCATAATTTTCCAGCTCTTCTTAAATGCCTATTAATAGCCTTTCTAGCAGATTCAATTTGCTTTTCTTGAATCCTCTCAGGCTGCAAAGCTTTTAATGCAAATTTACCAAAAGCAATTTTAAAACCACCTTTTGCTTTACCATGTATTCTACCTTTAAAAGCTTTTCTAAACTTTGTTTTCTTTGGACGTAGTATCATTTTTTTCTATAATATTTTTTTTAAAATTATCCAACTTATCACCTTTATAGACCCATACCTTTACTCCTATAAGTCCATATATAGTATGAGCTTCAGCCATATCATACTTTACTATAGCTCTAAGCGTATGAAGGGGAACTCTTCCTTCTTTATACCACTCAGTTCTAGCTATCTCTGCACCACCTAAACGGCCAGAAACACTAATCTTTATACCTTTTGCACCCATCTTCATAGCGTTAGAAATAGCTCTTTTAACAGCCTTTCTAAAAGAAACTCTTTTCTCAAGTTGCTCTGCAACAGTCTTAGCTACAAGTAAAGGGTCTGTTTCAGCTTTTCTAACTTCAGTTATATTTATAACAACTTCATTTAAAGTAATTTTTGATATAAATTCTTTTATTTTTGCTATATCAGCTCCTTTTTTCCCTATTACTACACCAGGCCTTGAAGAATAAATATTTATAATAATTTTATTTGCGGGGCGCTCTACACAAACTCTACTTACACCAGCATAATTTAGTTTATCAAAAATCAACTTTCTAATCTTTATATCTTCATGCAACTTTTTTGCATAATTTTTAGTGCAATACCATGATGAATCCCAAGTAGAAACAATTCCCAATCTAAAACTATTTGGATTTACTTTTTGTCCCATATTAACCTCTCTCCTCAACAATTATAGTGACTCTACTAAAAGGCTTATTAATCCTATTAATTCTACCTCTAGCTCTCACCATCGAACGCTTTAAAGTTAATGATTTACCAATTTTAACTTCTTTAACATATAATTTATCAATATCCATACCAAAATTATTTTGTGAATTTGCAATAGCTGATTTAAGTATATTTTGCAAATTTTTAGAAGCTTTTCTTTTACAAAATTCAAGCTGCAACATTGCATCATTAACATTTTCTTTTCTAATTAAATCAGCAATAATATTTAATTTCTGAACACTTGACTTAACTAATCTGTCTGTAGCTTTTACCTGCATAAACCTATATAAATTTAATTATTTTACTTTCTATTATTTCCATGGCCACTAAATTTTCTAGTTGGAGCAAATTCACCAAGTTTTTTTCCAACCATTTTTTCATTAACTAACACAGAAATAAAACTTTTTCCATTATGAACTGAAAATGTTAAACCAACAAAATTTGGAAGAATAGTTGACTTTCTTGACCATGTTTTAATGGTCGCAAATTTACCACCTGAAATGACATCGTTAACTTTTTTTAATAACTTTGGCTCAACAAATGGACCTTTCCAAACTGACCTATTACTCATAATTTAATTCTTATTTTTTGTTATTTATTTTTATGTCTACTCTTTACTATATATTTATCTGTTCGTTTATTATTTCTAGTTTTATATCCTTTTGTAGGCTTACCCCAAGCTGTAACAGGATGTCTACCTCCAGAAGTTTTACCTTCACCACCTCCATGAGGATGATCCACTGGATTCTTAGCTACACCTCTAACTTTAGGTCTAAAACCAAGCCATCTTTTTCTACCAGCTTTGCCTAATTTAATATTTTTATTATCAGCATTAGACACAACACCTATTGTTGCCTTACACTCGCTTTCAACAACCCTCACTTCTCCTGAACGAAGCTTTAAAGATATTTTACCAGAATCTTTACTAACTATCGTTGCAAACGATCCTGCAGACCTAGCTAATTGAGCTCCTTTCTTTGGCTTCAACTCCACATTATGAACTAAAATTCCTATTGGAATATTCTTCAAGGGAAGGCAATTACCTACTTCTATATCAGCATTGCTAGATGAAACAACCTTACTTCCAATTTTTAAATTTTCAGGAGCTATTATATAAGAAAATTCACCATCTTCATATTTTAATAATGCTATGTGAGCAGATCTATTAGGATCATATTCCAATCTCTCGACCACAGCATGTAGCTCTTTATCTCTTTTAAAATCAATGATTCTATACTTTTTCTTTACACCTTTAGATTTACCAAATACCGTAGTTCTCCCTAAATTATTTCTACCACCTTTACTATGCTTTCCTTTAACCAATTTTTTTATAGGCTCACCTTTCCAAAGCTTAGATTTATCAACTAATATTAGTTGCCTTTGAGATGGAGTGACAGGATTGTAATTAATTAAAGCCATATTTTAAATACCCTTTGCAAATTCAATTTTCTTCTTATCCTTAGTAGTTATAATAGCTTTTTTATAACTTGATCTTTTACCTTTTCTACCTTTAAAAATCTTAGCTTTACCATCCATATTGATTACATTAACCTTTGCAACTTTAACATTAAAAATCTGCTCTACAGCTTTCTTAACCTGTAACTTGTTACTTTTAGAATTTACTATAAACACATATTTACCTAAATTCTCGAAACTATTACTTTTTTCAGTCAACAACGGTCTTTTTATAATGTCATACCAATCTACTTTATTCACTTGAACCTCGCTAAAATAGTATTAAAAGCTTCTTCAGAAAAACAAATCTTATCATGCTTAACAACATCTAAAACATTTATTCCTATAGAATTTAACACATTAAATTTATGATTATTTCTAATAGACTTTATAAAATTATCATCAAAACTATTATCTATAAACAATACTTTTTTTGATGACATTTCATTTCCATACACCTTAGAAAAATCTTTAAATTTACCAGTGTTCATTTTTAAATGCTCACGTATGATAATAGATTTATCTTTATATTTCAATGCTAAAGCATTTAAAAGCGCTATTTTTTTAACTTTTTTATTAACTTTAGTTTTATATACTTTATTTTTACTTGGTCCAAATATTATACCACCACCTACAAATTGAGCACCTCTAATACTTCCATGCCTAGCTCTACCAGTACCTTTTTGTTTGTAAATTTTCCTTGTTGAACCTTTGACTTCAGATATCTCTTTAGTATGACTTGTAGCAGCTCTCCTATAAGACTGCTGCCATAAAATTAATTGATGTATTAAATCATACCTGATATTTTCAATATCAAATATATTTACATCTACCTTTTTCAACGCCTTATTCTCTAAATCTATTATTTCTAAATACATATTTTACCTCAAATTTAACGTGGCACTGCTTTTTTAATTGCATCCTTAACATAGAGATAACCATTATTGCAACCTGGTACCGCTCCCTTAACTATCAAGAGATTCAACTCACTATCAATATCAATAACTTTGATATTTTGTGTAGTAACCTTTTTATTACCCATCTGTCCAGCCATTTTTTTTCCCTTAAAAACTCTTCCCGGATCTTGACATTGTCCTGTAGAACCAGCAGATCTATGACTAATTGAAACTCCATGAGTAGCTTCCAATCCTTTAAAATTATGCCTCTTCATTGTACCTGCATATCCTTTTCCTATAGATATACCTGTAATATCAACATATTGATCTTTTTTAAAATGATTTACATTAATTTTATCGCCAACTTTTAATAAATTATTTTCATGAACAATAAATTCTTTTAATCTCTTTTTTGGACTAACCTTTGCTTTTTCAAAAGATCCCTTAATACTTTTGGAAAGCCTCTGAGGTTTTTGATCAAACGCAGCCAATTGAACACCATCATAGCCATTTTTTTCTTTTGTTTTAACAGATAATACTATATTTTCATCTATCAATATCATAGTAACTGGAATCACCTTTCCATTTTCTTTAAAGATCTGAGTCATACCTACTTTTTTAGCTATCAAACCCGTTCTATTTACCTTCATTTTCAGCTCCTTTCATTTTAATTTTAATATCAACACCCGCAGCTATATCTAATTTCATTAAAGCATCTACAGTTTGAGGAGAAGCTTCTATGATCAAAAATCTTGTATGATCTCTAATTTCAAATTGCTCTCTAGATTTTTTATCAACATGAGGAGATCTATTTACTGTAAATTTGCTAATTTTTCTTGGCATAGGTATAGGCCCTCTATACCTTGCACCAATTCTAGATATAGTATCAACTATTTCTTTAACAGCTTTATCTAATACCCTTGGTTCAAAAGCTTTTAATTTTAACTCTATTGATTGCTGAAAACTCATATCTTTACCCTACTCAATAATTTCAGCAACTACACCAGCACCGACAGTTTTGCCACCTTCTCTAATCGCAAACTTCAACCCCTTATCCATTGCTATTGGCGCTATTAACTCCACCACTATCTCTGTGTTATCTCCTGGCATTACCATCTCCACATCTTTTTTCAACTCAATAGTTCCTGTCACATCCGTTGTTCTAAAGTAAAATTGCGGCCTATAATTCTTAAAAAACGGAGTGTGCCTCCCTCCTTCTTCCTTCTTTAACACATATACTTCTGCCTTAAACTTTGTATGTGGTGTTATACTTCCTGGTTTTGCTAATACTTGCCCTCTCTCCACTTCTTCTTTCGCTATTCCTCTTAATAACAATCCTGCATTATCTCCTGCCATCCCTTCATCTAATTCCTTTTTAAACATCTCCACTCCTGTGCATGTCGTCTTCTTACTTTCTTTCTTTATCCCCACTATCTCTATCTCTTCTCCTACCTTTACCTTACCTTGCTCTATCCTCCCTGTTACTACAGTACCTCTTCCTGATATCGAAAATACATCCTCTATTGGCATTAAAAACGCTTTTTCTATCTCTCTCTTTGGCATTGGTATTTCTTCATCTACTACTTTCATTAATTCTCTTATCGCCTTCTCTCCTAATTCACTACCCTCTTCCGTCAATGCCTTCAACGCTGATCCTTTTATTACCTTCGCTGCATCTCCATCAAATCCATATTTACTCAATAATTCTCTTACTTCTATTTCTACTAACTCTAATAACTCTTCATCTTCTACCATATCCACTTTGTTTAAAAACACTACTAGCGTCTTGATCCCTACTTGTTTCGCCAACAATATGTGCTCCCTTGTCTGTGGCATAGGACCATCTACCGCACTCACCACCAATATCGCTCCATCCATCTGCGCTGCTCCTGTTATCATGTTCTTTACATAATCCGCATGTCCTGGACAATCTACGTGTGCGTAATGCCTGCTCTCTGTCTCATACTCCACATGTGCCGAGTTAATTGTTATCCCTCTCTCTTTCTCTTCCGGTGCTTTATCTATTTCATCATATTTTACCGCTGATTTCCCAAAATACTTAGTTATCGCTGCTGTCAACGTTGTCTTCCCATGGTCCACATGCCCTATCGTCCCTGTGTTTACATGCGGCTTGTTTCTTTCAAATTTTCCTTCTGCCATTTTTCCTTTCTCCTTTTTTATTTTTCTTGGTTGATAATCTCATCAGCAATATGCTGAGAAACTTTTTCATAATTAGCAAATTGCATACTATATTGAGCCCTACCCTGTGTCATAGATCTCAAAGTATTAACATACCCAAACATTGTCGCCAAAGGCACTTTAGCTTTAATAATTTGAGCATTACCTCTTGGCTCCATTCCCAAAACTTGACCACGTATACTATTTAAATGACCTATTACATCACCAATGTAATCATCAGGAGTAATAACCTCAACATCCATTATTGGCTCCAATAAAATTGGGGAAGCATTCTTCATACCTTCTCTAAAAGCAGCTTTAGCAGCAATTTCAAATGCAAGTGCGCTTGAATCTACATCATGATACGCTCCATCAAGAAGAGTAGCCTTAAAATCTATCAACGGGTAACCAGCAATAACACCAGTTTTACTAATTTGTTCAATACCCTTTTCAATTGCGGGTATATACTCTTTAGGAATATTTCCACCTACAATTTTACTTACAAACTGATATTCTTCTCCTGGCTCTAATTTTTCAAACAATATCTTAACTCTAGCGAATTGGCCAGCACCACCTGATTGCTTTTTATGAGTATAATCAATTTCATGTGAACCATCTATAGTCTCTCTATAAGCAACCTGAGGAGCACCAATATTTGCATCAACCTTAAACTCCCTCTTCATTCTATCAACTATAATTTCTAAATGCAATTCACCCATACCAGCAAGCTTAGTCTGATTTGTTTCAATATCGGTATTAACCCTTAAAGAAGGATCTTCAGCAACCAACCTTGCTATTGCAATAGACATTTTTTCTTGATCTTGAGTAGTTTTAGGCTCTATAGCTACCTCAATAACTGGCTCTGGAAATTCCATTTTCTCTAAAACAATATCGCAACCAATTTCACAAAGCGTATCTCCTGTAGAAGTTGTTTTCAACCCTGCTATTGCAACAATATCACCAGCATAACATTCTTTTACATCTTCTCTATTATTCGCATGCATAAGCAACATCCTACCAACACGCTCCTTTTTTTCTCTAGTAGCATTATAAATAGTAACACCTGATTTTAAAACACCAGAATACACCCTAACAAACGTTAAAGAACCTACAAATGGATCATTCATCACTTTAAAAGCTAAAGCACACAGTTTTCCATCATCAGAAGAGCCAACCTCCACCTCTTCTTGGCTGCTAGATCGAATACCTTTAGCAGGAGGAATATCAATTGGACTTGGAAGATAATCTACCACTGCATCTAACAATGGCTGCACCCCCTTATTTTTAAAAGCTGATCCACAAAATACTGGAACAAACATGCCTTTTAACACGCCATTACGAACACATCTTCTAATCTCCTCTACCGTTAAATCTTCGCCTGCTAGGTATTTTTCCATCACTTCATCATAAGCTTCAACAATAGTCTCAACTAAGTTAGCTCTATATTCAGCAGCCTTATCCTTTAGATCATCAGATATTTCTCTATATTCATATTCAGCACCAAGCTTATCACCTTTCCAAATAATTGACTTATTCAATACTAAATCAACAACCCCTAAAAAATTATCTTCAGAACCTATAGGTAACTGCATAACAGCTGGCTTAGCACCAAGCCTATCGACAATCATATCAACGCATCTATAAAAATCAGCCCCTACTCTATCCATTTTATTAACAAAACACATTCTTGGCACATTATATTTATCAGCTTGCCTCCAAACTGTTTCTGATTGAGGCTCAACACCAGCAACACCATCAAAGACTGCAACAGCGCCATCAAGCACTCTTAAAGCTCTTTCAACTTCAATTGTAAAGTCAACGTGCCCTGGAGTATCAATAATATTAACTCTACACATCTTACCACTTTCGCTCTTCCAAAAACATGTAGTAGCAGCAGAGGTGATTGTAATCCCTCTTTCTTGCTCTTGCTCCATCCAATCCATAGTAGCATTACCCTCATGCACCTCTCCAATTTTATGAGATTTTCCAGTGTAATACAACACTCTCTCTGTAGTGGTAGTTTTTCCAGCATCAATATGAGCCATGATACCTATATTCCTATAATCTTCAATCTTAGTTTCTCTTGCACACATAACTTACCACCTATAATGAGAAAATGCTTTGTTTGCCTCAGCCATCTTATGAGTATCTTCTTTCTTCTTGTAAGCCATCCCTTTCTTATTGTAAGCATCTATTAATTCATTAGATAATCTATCAACCATAGTCTTTTCTGATTTCCTAGACCTAGCAGCATTCACAAGCCACTTTAAAGCCAAGGCCAAAGCTCTAGAAGACCTAACTTCCATTGGCACTTGGTAAGTTGCTCCACCAACTCTCCTTGATTTAACCTCTATTAAAGGCCTCAGATTATCAACAATTTCTTCAAAAGCCTCAACAGGCTCTTTTTTAATTTTACCAGAAAGATTATCTATCGACTCATAAACAATCTTTTCAGCCTTAGCTTTTTTACCATTTTGCATTAAATAGTTAATAAATTTAGCAATCACAATACTTTTGTAATTTGCATCAGGGGTAATATTTTTTATCTCTGCAGCTCTACGTCTTGACATATATATTTACGATTTAGGTTTCTTTGTTCCATATTTAGATCGACACTGCTTTCTATTTTGTACACCCTGTGTATCTAACGCACCTCTTACAGTATGATACCTAACTCCTGGCAAATCCTTAACTCTACCACCTCTAATTAAAATAACTGAGTGCTCTTGAAGATTATGCCCTTCTCCAGGAATATAACTTGTCACCTCATATCCATTAGTAAGCTTAACCCTAGCAACCTTTCTCATAGCCGAGTTAGGCTTTCTTGGAGTCGTTGTATATACCCTTGCACAAATACCTCTTTTTTGAGGGCACCCTTGCAAAGCAGGAACTTTATTTTTAGCCTCCTTAGATTTTCTAGGCCTTTTTACTAATTGACTTATAGTTGGCATTACAAAATAATTTAAAAATTAAAAAACAATGTGGTCTGGAGATAATATTTATAACTCATCAGCTAGTCAAGTGATTTTTGCAAAAAACTAACTCACTATAACATTCATCTTTTACTAATATTATTTATCAAAGCAAATATCATAATTGACATAGAACTTATTAGAGCCCCCAAATAAAAGTTTTCAATTACAGTAAATCCAAAAAAATCATTAATTAACATTGACATACAAGCTAGTAATATAGAATAAATAAATTGCTTCTCACTTAAAATCTTTTTAAAAAAAATAGTGCACATCATTGGTATAGCTAATGTAATTCCACAATAACTTCTTAACAATTTATAAAAATAATCAATATCATCAACAAAATGCCCTGCTAATAAAAAAGTTATTATACCTGTAATAACTAAGCTTCCAATTTTATATACATTGTTTTGAGAAAATTTTCTACCAAGCAAATCATAAATCAATGTACTACTACAAATAAATAAAAAAGAATCAAGTGTTGATAAAATTGTTGCTGCAATACCTGCAAGAAACAAACCTTTTAAACCTATAGGCAATATACTCATAGCATAATTAAAATAAGCTTCATGTGGCATAGAATCAGGAAAGACAGCTTTGGCATACATAGAGCTACTAACTGTACAAAAATCACAAATCATCCAAAATATTACTGAAATAAGAATGCCCTTCTTAGCAATTGCTGAATTTTTTGCAGAAAAACACCTTTGATAAAATACTGGACTCATAAAAGTAGTAATAATTGAAATAAAAAACCATACAAATAATCCAGATAGCGTCTCACCACTATTAATGGAAAAATATTCCTCACCTAAATTTGCATTTAAAAAATCATAACCACCATATTCAAGATATGAAAATATTACAACCATAACAATAGATGCATACATTAATATAAATTGAATGGCATCTGAATATATTATCCCACTAAAACCCCTGATTCCTATATATGCTATTACAAATATTATACCTAATAGCATAGAAGAATTTAAACTCAATCCAAATAATTTTTGAATCAACAAACCAATTCCTATTAAATAGGAAATAGGCAAAGCTTTTATTAAAATCATAAAAGATGTTAATTTATAAGAAGTTTTTCCATATTTTACTTTAATTATCTCAGGCAATGTAAAAACATTCATTTTCCTTGCTTTTTCGACAAAAAATAACATAAAAAAAATAGCCGCTAAATAAAAGCCAATTCCATATACAGCAATAGTGCTTATACCTCTTTTAAATGCAATTTGCGTTACTCCAAATATATCACCATACCAAGTTGAAACTAATGTTGTAACAAATAACGGCAAAGTTAGTTTACGACCAAAAATTAAATAATTAGCAACACTGCTTTCATTATTTTTCCTAGATAAGATTACTGTGTAGAGCAAAGTAAATAATGTCAGAATAATAAAAATGCTTAAATCAAAATATCCCATCCTTACCCGACAACTATCTGTAATAATTTATTACACAATTATTAAAACAGTAAATTTACAACTTCTATGGCAATTATTACTATTCCAAAAAACATAGTTATAATAACTGCCAATCTACTTTTTATACCAATCTTAAATGCAATAGCTGTAGGAAAAATAATTGCAAGTAAACTTAAACTTATAGCTGCACAAGCTAAAGCACTTATAAATATATTTTCCCCGAAAATAGCCATAACAAAAGGTATAAAAAAAGTCAATAAAAGAGCTAAAAGTTGATCTTTTAGTATATTTTTTTTAAACTTAAATTTCTCAAAAAAATAATCATATAATCCTATTCCCACACCTAAAAACGAAGTAACTATAGCTAACCAACTAAACATAGATATCACTGAATGCAAGGCACTATTATCAGCAATGTTAGTTAACATATTTATAAAACAACCCAATTTATTATTAGCATGTTCAATAGACTCAAAGCTAGTCAATCCATATTTTGGTAATACTCCTAAAGAAAAAAACATCCATAGCAAATATATAAAAAAACTTATTAAGCTTCCCAAAAAAAATGACTTTTTAATATTTATGGCATCGTTATCTAAGTATTTCATTATAAAGGGAATACCACCATGAAACCCAAAAGATGTAAAAAATATTGGAATAGCTTTAAATATTTGACTATTAATCTCAATATAGCTAACAAAGTGATTAATGTTAGCAAATTTGATCTTTAAAGATAAAAAATATAATAAAATCAAAAAAAGAGTAAATTTCAAAATAAATACCAATCTATTACTTATATCTAAAATTTTATTATTATAAACAACACAAAATATAAGCACTCCCACAATCAAATAACCTAAATAATTCGATTTATAATTAGTCAATATAAATTTATTAATTGCTGCTATATCAATAATACCTGAAATATAAGCAGCTAACAAAGAATAAAACAAGCTCACAATAGAAAAATCTGCCAATAACCAGATCTTCGAATTAAAACTTTTTTTACATAATTCTGAAATGGAATATGCGCCCTTATAAAAATGATTGATCTCTAAAGCTAAAGTTGCTGTATAATAACCTAAAAACCATATAAAAATCAAAAGCGCTAATGTGCTAAGAGCACCTAAAGAAGAAGCCATCATTGGCAAAGCCAGCATACTAGCTCCAATGCTAGTTCCTGCAACAATAAATACTGCTCCAACTAATTTATTTTTAATAAACATCTAATTTTGTAGAATTTAAAATTTGCACAAAAAATAAAACTAAAAATACCAGCTGTAAAGATGTTTCTTTTTTAAAATTAACTTAAAAAGTTTATAAATTAATAAAATTAGGACAATCTTTTATTTATAATTTTTGCAAGATATAATAATAAATTTGGAGCCTCATTGTCTGTTAGAATTTCATTTATTTTATGCGATTTAGAGTTATAATTACCTTTATTTAAAAGTAATATTGATTCCCCTAAGACTGCAATATTTTTAAAATATTTAGAATCTTTATAAAAATCCTCATACAATTTTATTCCATCATCTAAACTAATTTTTCCCGTATGCACCCTTATTTTTATAGCCATTAATTTAGCATAATCCCTATAAATTTCACTGGAACTATTAGATTTATAAATTAACTCATAATTATGAATTGACTTATTAAAATCTTTATCGTCGTAATAGTATGCTGCCAACTGAAGCTTAGCTAAATCTCCATATACACTGTTTTTTTGCTTAATTTTCTCTAATTTCGAAATTCTAATTTGCTCCTTGGAATTTATTGCATCATTATATTCACTAGAATCCTCAAATAATAAATTGCTTTTATAATTGCTCCACCAAAAATATAAAATTGTAAAAATAAAACATGCTAAAATAGCAGCTACTAAATATTTACCATAATTCTGAAAAAAGCTGAGTAATTTTTCTTTCTTAACTTCTTCTTGAATTTCGTCTAAAATGTCCATAATTGCAAATTAATAATTGTGATTTAGAATTTTTAATCTATATTAAACAAAAGTTATTTAAATAAACATTGTTGAAATAAATGTTTGTAGAATTTTTTGAAGAAATATTCAAGCTAATTTTAAATTTCGTTCAAACCTTTGGTTATATTGGAATTTTTATAATGACATTTATAGAAAGTACATTTATACCCATACCAAGTGAATTTACATTAATACCAGCAGGATACTTAATTGCTAAGGGAGACATGCATCTAGCACCTGTACTTATATCTAGTATAGCAGGAACACTATCAGGATCATTTGTTAACTATTTTATAGCTTATCATTTTGGTAGAAAATTATTTATAAATTATGGCAAGTACTTTTTTTTAAAATCTGGACAACTACTAAAGATTGAACTTTTTTTTAATAAATACGGCGTTATATCAACATTTTTTGGAAGAATGTTGCCAGGAATTAAACATTTTATATCTTTCCCAGCTGGACTTGCAAAGATGAACTTAAAATTATTTACACTTTATACATTTTTAGGAAGCTTGATTTGGCTGTCATTCCTACTTTACCTTGGGCATGTGATTGGAACAAATGAAGAGTTAATATCTACTTATATAAAAAGATTTAACATAACTATAATTATTATTGTTATTTTTATTTTTTTACTACTATATGTTATAAAAAAGTTAAAAAAAAATAATTAAAAATGGTCGACTTATTAGTAATAGATGATGAACAAGATATAGGTGAATTAATAAAAGATATTATTGAAGACGAATTAAATTTACAAACTGAATATACGTTGAACTCCTCATCAGCTATAAAATTATTAGAAAAATTCACCCCTAAAATAGTCATTCTCGATGTTTGGCTTGAAGGCAGCGATATGGATGGATTAGGATTGCTTAAAATTATTAAAGAAAAATATAAAAACACAGCTGTAATTATAATTAGTGGACATGGTAATATTGAAACTGCTATTAAAGCAATAAAATTAGGAGCTTATAGTTTTATAGACAAGCCTTTCAAATCAGAAAAACTAATACTAACAGTGAAGAGAACTTTAGAAAACATTGAACTTCAACAATATAACACACAACTAAAACAACAGAATGATTTAGCTGCTATTATTGGCAAAAGCAAAAAGATAAATGATATAAAAAACACAATCGCAAATAAAATAGGTACAAACACTAGAACCATGATAATTGGTGAAATAGGCACTGGAAAAGAAAAAATCGCTAGATTAGTACATGATTGTCAAAATTCAGGAAATAAGCCTTTTTACAAAATAAATATTGAAAATTATACTGAGCAGGAGTTAGACAAGATATTGTTTGGTTATAAAAATGATACACCTATTTTTGAAAAAGCTAAAAGATCTACATTATATTTAAATCAGGTCACAAAGTTAACATCTAATTTACAGAAGAAATTATTAAATTATTTAAACAAAAGTCAAAATTCAATACAATTTTGTAGAATTATAAGCTCCTCTTCTTTAACCAAAGATAAATTAAAAAAAATATTTAATTATGATTTGCTACAAAGGTTATCATCAATTACAATTGAAATACCACCACTTAGAGAACGCAAACAAGATATCCAATCAATTGTTGAATATTATGTAAATAATTTCAAAAGTAATTATAATATAAACAATATAAATATAGATGATGATTTTTTTTCACAATTTTTAAACTACGATTGGCCAGGAAATATTTTAGAACTAAAAGCATCTATAGAAAATATATTAATTAAATTACTTTTAAAATCACATACTTCATTAAATATTCGAAATTCTTTAAATAAAAGTACTGAAAATTTTGATACAGAATTTTATTGCAACCAATCTTTTAAAATTGCTAAACAATTTTTTGAAAAAAAATACATAGAAATAAATCTACAAAAAAATTATAAAAACGTAACAAAAACAGCAAAAAAGATTGGGATCGAAAGAACAGCTTTACATAAAAAAATCAAAGACCTAGGAATAAATTTCCACAATTAATGGTTGCAATTACAATTTCTGAAATGTAGCATGATTATTAAGTGTGATACATGTGTGTAAAAGCCACCCTATGTTATAGGGCTTAAGCAATCATAGGTATAGTAGCAAAATAAAAACAAATATCAAGGAGGAAAATTATGAGGAGGAAAAAAATTTTATGTACAAGCTCGATAGCTTTAGGACTAATATTAGCTAACTTAAAAAACCCTACTACTACAAATGCATATTGGTATGAACATCCATTTGCAAAACTAAATATAGGTTATGGGCTTCCTGAAAAATTAAAAAATAAAGAAACAACAAAAATAGAATATAAAAAACCATCTAATGCAATGTTATATAGCTTAGGTTTTGGATATAAAGCTAATGATAAACTCTCTACGTATTTAGATTACACCAACTTTAGAAATATGGATAATAAATTTACTCATGAAACAGATACCTATCAAAATAAAGTGCGTGCAGACTTATTTAAGTTAAATTTCCAATATAATTTCAATGATAACAATAACCTTTCACCATATTTAACAGCTGGAGCAGGCATGTCACTTAACAATTTTGGAAAACATACAATAACAAATACCGCTGGTGTTATAACTGATGAAGTACTTCCACATAAAAATAGTCAATTTGCATGGAATGTTGGTGCAGGCATTAATTACAAAATAAATAAAAAAGTAAGCTTAGACACTAATTATAAATATGTAAATCTTGGAAATATAGAAGCAAAGTATCATGTTGATGAAAATTCAATATTAAGAGAGCAGAACTTAAGCGGCAAATTTCAATTACATACTGTAAATGTAGGATTAACTTATCATTTTAATTAATTAGGAGAAAGAAATGCATAGATCAAAAGAAGAACTTAGAGAAACAGCGCCTTACAAGGGAAAGCCACAGTTAAATAGTACTATAATATATAGAAGTGTCCCTTCTGATTTAACAACTGAATTAAATAAAGCTAAATCAGAAAAAAATGAGTTAGAAAACAAACATAAAGAATTAAAAGTAAAACACGAGTATTTAACCAAAGAAAATACCCAACTTAATAATGAAAAAGTTAAATTAGAAAAAGAAGTACAAAGTTTAAAATTAAATGATCGTTGTGAAGAAGAAATTGATAAAGCTATAAAAGAAAATTGTCACGATAGAGAAACTAATACACCAAAAAACATAAAAATATCAACACCAGTTTTCGATAAATTAGCCCCTAAAATTGACAGCATTAAATCTGAACATAAAGTTGAAGATGATAATATTATTCATAAAGATTCAAACACAACTTGTTATGGTAAAGTAGACAATAAATTAGAAAAAAAAGTAAATGATAAATGCCATAAAATTCACCATCTTCATAAATTAATGGATTCACTTGGCGTGGATAAAGATGAAAAAGGCCAAGTAGATGAAGGTCATAAAGAATTTTCAGATTTTATAGATAGCAGTAATTTAGATATAAAGCATAGATTAAGTTTTAATAAATTATATGATGATTATGATTATACTTGTAAAAAAGGAAATAAAGTACCGATTGAAAAAGCTACTGCAATAAAATACAAATATGCCAATAATTCTGCAAATGATAAAGAATGCTTTAAAATAAGCGACAAAAAAATTACTACTTATGGTGACAATTCTTTTTCAGATGAATGTGCGCCCATAATTGCTGCCTATAAAGCATTACAGGATAGAAACATCCCTCATTACAGTGGCTGTGATCTTAAAGACTATGATGATGAAAATATTCACGAACTATTAAAGCCTAATGATGCGGAAGACAATATAGACAGTAATATCTAAGCAAAATGCAAGCACTGAATATTATGGATCACCAAAGTCGGGATTGGCGTCCCTCCCTCGTGATGATTGTTGCAAATGTTGTCATTGCGAGGATGCCATAAGCATCCGTGGCAACCCAGTAAAGTCTCAACAAAATGCAAATGTGACAACAATTCTGGATCACCACGCCCCTGGGGAGCTCGTGATGACTGTTGTAAACGTTGTCATTGCGAGGATGCTATAAGCATCCGTGGCAATCAATAAATAAAACACCTTTGTATTTATGTTAAATTAATATTCTTCTCCTTAAAATAAACATCTTTATCAAATATTTTTAACAAAATTTCTAACTCTTCCACTACTATCTCATTTGAATTAACAATAGAGCTTGCATATTCATCTGCAATTGGCACTAAAGATGAATGTGATAGTGAATCAAAAAATCTAAATCCAGTTTCACCACTCTGTCTGAACCCTAAATAATCACCACTACCTCTAAATTCTAAATCTTTTTCTGCTATCTTAAATCCATCAGCAATACTACATAAAATACTTAACCTTTTTTTTGACTCTAAACTTAATTTATTTCCATATAATAATATACAATAAGACTTTAAAACTCCTCTTCCTACCCTACCTCTTAACTGATGAAGTTGTGATAAACCAAATCTCTCAGCATTTTCAATAACCATAACTGTTGCTTCAGGAACATCAACTCCAACTTCAATTACTGTTGTTGAAACTAACACTAAAATTTCCCCACTTTTAAATTTTTGCATCACTTCATCACGCTCTTCTATTTTCATTTTTCCATGAATCATAGCAACCTTATCACATAATTTTTCATCAAGTAATTTAAAACTTTTTTCAACATAAGATAATTGTAATTTTTCAGATTCCTCGATAAGTGGACATACCCAATATACCCTCTCATCTTTTTCAATTACTAATTTCAGCCTCTCTACTAGCTCTATTATTTTTGATTTTGATAACATACTAGTCGCAATTTCCATATTTGATCTTGGCTTTTGCTTTATAATGCTTACATCCATATCACCATAATTTAACATATTAATTGTCCTTGGGATTGGAGTAGCAGAAAGCATCAACAAATCCACATTATCACCTTTTTGTAATAAGTTTAACCTTTGCTTTACACCAAATCTATGTTGCTCATCAATAATTACTAAGCCTAAATCTTTGAATAATACTTTTTCTTGAAATAAAGCATGAGTACCAACTACTAGATCAACTTCTCCTAAACTTAAATTTTCTAATACTTTTTTCTTCTCAGAACTTTTTAAACTTCCAACTAATAAATCAACTTTTACACCCAAGCTTTGAGTATAACATATAATATTTTTCCAGTGCTGTTGAGCTAATATTTCTGTTGGAACCATTAATGCAACTTGTTTCTTAGCCTCAATAGCATTTAATGCAGCGCATATCGCTACAACAGTTTTACCACATCCAACATCACCCATAAGTAATCTCAACATCTTCTTATTATCTAATTGATCCTGAGAAATCGCATCTATAGCTATTTTCTGCTCTTTAGTTAGACTAAATTTCAGCTCAGCTAAAAAATTTGAGGCTAAGTTACCAATAAATTTAATTGATTTACTTGATTTGTTTTGTAAATTTTTTCTCAATACCTTAAGACATAACTGATTTGCTAGTAATTCGTCAAATGCAATTCTTGATCTCGCTACCTTAATATTTTCTAAATTTATTTTTAATGGAAAATGTAATTCTCTAATAGATTCAGAAAATGTTTTCCACTTATATTTTTTTAGTAAATCTTGAGGCAACCAATCTTTACAATATGGTAATGTCTGTGTAATTTTTTTTACCAAATATGAAATCAATTTCGAAGTTATGCCTTGCACCTTTGGATATACTGCCTCCATATTAGGAACTTTAAATTTCTCGTCTGATCGAACAACTATATCTGGATGAATTATACAATAAACTCCATTTTGAATAACAATCTTACCACTAATAATAAGATGGGCCCCTGCAATAAAATATTGCCTTATATATAAAGGTATTTTATTGAAATATATCAACTCAATAGAGCCTGTTTGATTTTTACACAATATTTTGCTTGGAATTTTTGAATAATATTTATCTCTAATATCAACTTCTATAACTTCTAAAGATAAAGTAACTAAATCACCATTATTAATATCATAAATTTTTGGTGAATAACTCCTATCTATGTAATCATTTGGAATATGTAGCAATAAATCTCTATAATTTTTAATTCCTAATTTTATAAAAAGTTTTGCTCTTTTATCTCCAACATTTAAAATGCTAGAAATATCTTTTTTGAGAAAACTTATAAAATCATTATGCACTTTACTCACTCAATATTAAATCCTGTTGCAGCTTGTTTATTGTATCTCTTAATTTAGCAGCTTTTTCAAATTCTAAATTTTTTGCAGCTTCAAGCATTTCTTTTTTTAACTTAGATATCTCATTCTCTGCAGTTTCAAAATTTATTGTTTTATCATTATTAGTTAATGGTTGATCTAAATCCATTTTTACTGAGCCAAGTAAATTATTGGTACTTTTCTTAATAGTAGTTGGCACAATATTGTTGTTTTTATTATATTGCTCTTGAATTTTTCTCCTTCTAGAAGTTTCATCTAAAGCCTTTTTTATAGAATTAGTAATTTTATCAGCATATAAAATTACTCGTCCTTCATCATTCCTTGCAGCACGTCCAATAGTTTGAATTAAAGAAGTTTCTGAACGTAAAAAACCTTCTTTATCTGCATCTAGTATACATACTAAAGAACATTCTGGAATATCAAGCCCTTCTCTTAGCAAATTTACTCCAACCAAAACGTCATATTTTCCTTCTCTCAATTCTTGAATAATCTGAACTCTTTCTAGGGTTTTTATATCTGAATGCATATAGACAGCTTTCACATTAACTTCATTGAGATAATCTGTTAAATCTTCTGCCATTCTTTTCGTTAATGTAGTAACCAACACTCTTTTATCATTTTTAGCTAAAATTTTGCATTCCCCAATTAAATCATCAACTTGTGTCTCGCAACTCCTTACTTCGCATATTGGATCTAAAAGACCAGTTGGCCTTATAATCTGTTCTACAAATTTTCCAGATGTATATCCTAATTCTTTAGATCCAGGAGTAGCTGAAACAAAAATTGATTGCGGCCGCATCAGGTCCCATTCTTCATACTTAAGTGGCCTATTATCCAGTGCAGATGGCAATCTAAATCCATGCTCAACAAGCGTTTTCTTTCTTCCTCTATCTCCATTATACATACCTCCAATTTGTGGAACTGTTACGTGACTTTCATCTACAAATAAAAGTGCATCTTTAGGTAAATATTCAAATAATGTAGGTGGTGGCTCACCTTTTTTGCGACCAGATAAATATCTTGAATAATTCTCAATACCTTTGCAAGAACTTGTTTCCATTATCATTTCTATATCAAAATTTGTTCTTTGAGCAATTCGCTGTGATTCAACAACCATATTACTTAACTTAAATTCTTCTACACGTTCAGAAAGCTCATCTTGAATCAAATTTACTGCTTGTTCAAGAGTTGGCCTAGGTGTAACATAATGACTATTTGCAAATATAATAATATCATTTAAATTTTTAGTTTTTTCTCCTGTTAAATAATCAAATTCGTAAATTTTTTCAACTTCATCATCCCAAAATGAAATTCTCCAAGCTCTATCTTGATAATGTGATGGAAAAATATCTATATTTTCACCTCTAACTCTAAATCCACCTCTGGAAAAATCCAAATCCATTCTTTGATATTGCAATTCAACTAGTTTTTGCATTACATCCCTTCTAGAATAGGTCTTACCTTTTTCTAATTTAAACGACATTTGCAAATATAGTTCTGGAGCTCCTAACCCATAAATACAAGAAACAGATGCGACTACAATTACATCTCTTCTTTCAAGCAAAGCTCTGGTCGCAGAGTGCCTAAGCAAATCAATTTGCTCATTAATTTGAGCATCTTTCTCAATATAACTATCTGATTGCGGAATATATGCCTCAGGTTGATAGTAATCATAATATGACACAAAATATTCAACAGCATTATTTGGGAAAAAATTTTTCATCTCATTATATAATTGAGCAGCCAAAGTTTTATTATGCGCTATAATAAGCGCAGGTCTTTGACATTTTTCAATAATATTAGCCATAGTAAAAGTTTTCCCAGAACCCGTCACACCTAACAACACTTGATTTCTTTTACCTTGATGAATGCCTGTTAAAAGCTCTTTAACAGCTTTAATTTGGTCACCTTCTAAATTATATTCACTACTTATATTAAATTTTGTCATTATAAATAAATTTTGGTATAATTATTGCTGTAATTTTAAAAAACACTAAAAGTTATAATTATGTCTAGTATGGTAAATGCTATCAATAATGTTGTTAATCCACAAGAGAATAGTTATGAAGCCAAAGCACTTGAACAAGCTCAAAAGCCAGTTAAAAAAGTAGAAGACGAATTAATACTGTCTAGCAAAACAATTTCTGGATTAGGACAATGGAAAACTCTTCTTGAAAATTTGAAAGATACTGTAAGTGAATTTAGTACTGCTAGATTTGGTTCTAATAACATATTTGATAGAAAAAAGGTAGTAGGAGATTATGACAAGTATGCCACTATTAGAGTAACACCTGGAACAAAAAATCAACAGATTTCTTTTGAAATAATTTCCCTTGCAGAAGGTCAAATAATTCAAACTAACGATGCGTTTAAACCTGATGACAAGATAGCTGAGAAATTAAATCCAAATGCGGATGACAAAAAAGAAATTACATTTACAATTTTAGACAACGGATTAAAAAGCGAAAGTGTAGAAGCAGATTTTAAAGTCGCAGAAGGGAGAATGTTTTCCCCAGGAAAATTTACTATTGGTAACAGCGATGAAATAGAAATTAAAGCTGGAGATACACTTCAAGATATTGTTAAAAAAATCAATAACATCACAAGAGAATATGGTGAGGAACAAAATCCCCATATAATTACAACAATGGGAAAAGATAGTGATGGTAAAAAGTACATTTGGATACGCTCTGATGAAAAGCATCATGGAATTCAAAATAAATTTGAAATTTCTGGAGATGCTATTAAAGGCATTTTTGAACAAAAAAACAATGAAATTAAAGTTGATTTTGACGAAAATACTCAAGTTAGAAACTTTGTATCACAGCTTAGACAAAGTGCAAAAAAAGCAAATATTGAAGTCTCTTATAACCCTCAATCAAATTCATCCGGTCAAACAAAAGAAACAATATCATTAAAATCAATCCTAACTGGAAAAGGAAATGAAATTCAAATGAGTTCTAACTTTAAAAGCCTTTTTAATACAGATTCACCTTTGCAGAAGCCAAAAGATGCTGAAATAAAAGTAGACAAAGAAATAATCAATTCAAAAACAAATGAAATTAAAACAGAACGCCTAACTATTGAATTAAAAAATGACCCAACTAGAAAAGAATTAGCTAATGCTAAAGAAGAATTAGCTCAAGCTGAAGAAGAATTAGCTAATGCTAAAGAAGAATCAGCTAAAGCTGAAGAACCAACTAAAACTAAAATAGCTGAAGCTGAAACTAAAATAGCTCAAGCTAAAACTAAAATAGCTCAAGCTGATTCAAAAATAACTAAAGCCGAAGCTGCAAATCAAATCTTTCATCTTTCTATTGAGAATAATACTGAGGGTTTAGTTGAAAAATTTGAAAAACTTGCTAAAGTATATAATGAATTTTCTACATTTGTATTAACCCACTCATTAGAAGTAGCAGATCCTGAGACATTTGCTAAACCTGCAGACATATATTCACTATATAATTTTAAAGGAGAATTAAACTCTATTAACGAACAAATATCTAAGTTATTTAACAAATTTGATAAACTTGCAGGATATAGAAGTCAAGAAGCAATATCTGATTTAGGAATTGAAATTAAATTTAGAGAAGACTACACTCACTCTCCCACTGAAACAAAAAATGGAGAAGAACAAATTTACAAACCTGCTGATTACTATGAAATGGTTATTGATAAAGAGAAATTGAAAAATGCTTTTGAAGAAAATTTTGAAGAGTTTGTAGGCATTTTATCACAAACATTTGATTCTAAAAATATGGATTTTAAACCATATAACAATTATAAAAATTATGATTTTGAAACAAATGAAGTCAAAAATTTAGAATATGAAATTGTTTATTCAGAAATCAAATATTTTAATAATCTTAGTAAAAACTCTCCTTCTGCAAATACTAAAATAAATGAAGATTTAAGCGAAAAAAGCTTTTTTTTAATTAAAGATTCTAAAATTTTTATTGATAAAGATACAACTTATTCATCTCTAGTAGATAAAATAAATAAATATTCTAGAGAAACAGGTATAAAAGCTTATCTTCTTTCAGATAACAAAATATCATCCACTAAAAATCCTAGTGGCTCAGAATTCAAAATTGCCTTAAGTTTGTTTGATGATAAAGAAATAAAAGATGAAAATGCACTTGAATATCAAAATGATTTAAGAAATAGTTTAGAACTATTCGACCCTAATAATGCACTTAAAGGACTATTTTCTAGTACAGCTAGTTCATTAGATATTGAGACAAAAAAAGATTTAGTTGATGGTAAAATTCCACAAATTACTATATATGACACATCAGATATAACAGCAATTCAAGCAAATTTAAATGATGATTCAATAGAAGAATTACCATCTTATCTAAAACTTTTAGATAAGAGTAAATTAGAATCAGGAGGCATAATAAGAATTCTTCCTAAAACTTTTAATGGTAATAAAAAAATAGATCTTGAAAATTTCGAAGTGGCTTATCTTTCAAGTAATTCAGGAAAAAGTATAATATCAGCTAAGCAAGGCATAGTGGATACCATTTCTAATTTAATTAATGAATATACAAAATTTGGTGGAGCAATTGACCGCTATACAAAACTTGAAGAACAAGATAAGTTTTATAAAGAACATACACTAACCTATGAAAAACAAGCTTATCAATATAAAAAAGCACAAATTGAAAGAGATTCTCATAAAATAAAAGCACAAGAAATAAAAACTAGAACTCACCAAGAGCTTCTTAAACAACTCAATAAACGTAACGATGAATTATGAGCAATTTACTATATTTATTAAATGAAAAAGATAACAAACAATTAAAAAAATCTTATATTTCATCAATTTCTAATATAACTAATGATAAACCTGTTAAAGAATATCAAAATGATATAGATATAAAAACATCCTATAAGATATATGTTCAATCAATTGAAAAAACAGTTGAACTACTTAAAGATATTATTAACATTCTTGAAGACCAAAATTATGCAGAAAATTCAGAAATACTATCTGACTCTATTCATAAAAAAATTAGCATTATTGATTCTATTATTGCTGAATTTATAAAGCTTTTTAGTGTAATAAAAGATCATGATTTAAAAGAAATCTATAACCATCTCTACATGAAGTTCAATGGAATCGAAATCCAATTAAAACTTTGCTTTATAAAACAAGAGGCAAAATATGCAAAAAATTGCTTAAAATTATGCGAATATTTACTTAAAATATTTAAAACACTAGAACAACAAGCAATTAATCTCGTTAAATGATATAATAAGGTTAATAAATCTTAGAATTATATTAAGCACATTGATAATGAAATATATTATTGGTATTGGCACTAACCTAGGAAATAAAATTGAAAATATTAACCAAGCTTTAAATTATATAAAAGATAAAGTAGACATAATAAGAATTTCTAGCATATATAAATCTAAAGCTTTACTTAAACCTAATAGCCCTAAAAACTGGGACACGCCGTATTTTAACCTTGCAATTTTGATAATATATAACAATACTCCCTTAACTTTACTAAAATTACTTCAATCAATCGAATCAAATATGGGAAAAAGTAGAAGTCATTTAACATGGTCTCCAAGAATTATTGATTTAGATATATTGATAGCAGAAAACTTTACTTACCAAGATTCAAAATTACATATTCCCCATCCAGAATTTTTAAATAGAGACTTTGCTTTGATACCCGCAACAGAAATTGCCCCTGATATAACCTATAAAAAAACATCTCAAACCCTAACCAGTATTAGCAATAAATTTAAAAATTCAAAATTAGAACTAGTAAAAAGTAGATAAATTTACTTCAATGCTTGACTTAAAGTTTAAATTATATAGAATCCATAGCATTAAACTACAAACTATTTGATAAGAGGTTTTTTGTGGCACGTATAGCAGGTGTTAATATTCCAACAGCTAAAAAGGTCGGCATAGCTTTGACGTACATATATGGCATAGGTAAACATAGGTCAAATGAAATATGTAAAAAAGCTAAAATTAATGAAGATTTAAGAGTTTCAAAGCTGACTGATGAAGAAATTAGAAAAATCAGAGAAACGATCGATTCTTCATATTCTGTAGAAGGCGATTTAAAAATGGAGGTTTCTCTCAATATAAAAAACCTTATTGATATAAAATCTTATAGAGGTATAAGGCATATTAGAAAATTACCTACTAGAGGTCAAAGAACTCATACAAATGCACGAACTCGAAAAGGTAAAGCTGTTGCGATAGCTGGAAAGAAAAAAGTCACTAAGTAAACAATAAAAAGCAAATAGCTAGTAATAAAACAAAAGTTATGAAAAAAAGTATTAATAAAAAAAAGAAAAATATTGCTGCTGGAGTAGCTCATATATCAGCAACGTTTAATAATACGATAGTAACTATAACTGATACTCAAGGTGCAGTTGTTGCTTGGTCTTCAGCAGGCAGCAATGGATTTAAAGGATCTAGAAAATCAACTCCATATGCCGCTCAAGTTACTGCCGAAAATGTTGCAAAAAAAGTAATTGAGTTCGGAATGAAAACTATTTCTGTAAAAATTCAAGGTCCAGGTACTGGTAGAGATTCTGCTGTAAGAGGATTAATCTCTTCTGGCCTTAATGTCACAACCATTAAAGACATTACACCAATTCCTCATAATGGCTGTAGGCCACCTAAAAGAAGAAGGGTTTAATAAAAAATTAATTAGGTATTATATAAATGCAAGAAGAAATACAAGAAGCTAATATATCACTAAATTGGGTAAGTTTAATAAAACCAGCTAATTATAAAACTGAAGAAATAGATAAAAATTCTGCTGTATTCCATATTGAACCTCTTGAAAAAGGATTTGGAGTAACTTTAGGAAACTCTTTAAGAAGAATATTACTATCTTCTCTACAGGGAACGGCAATTTGTGCTGTAAAAATTTTAGGAGTAGAACATGAATATTCAACTATTGATAACGTAAAAGAAGACGTTGTTGAAATTATATTAAATTTAAAATCTATAATTATTAAGGGTAATACTGGCTTTAATAATAAAAAATTTACCTTAAATACATCTAAAAAAGGAGCTATAACAGCAGGTATGATTAATACAGTTGACGGTTTAGAGATAGTAAATCCAGACTTAGTTATTTGTACCACTACCAAAGATATAAAATTAGAAATGGAATTTATTATAACTTCCGGAAAAGGATATAAAGTTGCTAATGAGCACGATGAATTAGATTATGGCAATGACTTTATATCTATAGATTCGATATTCTCACCAATTAATAAATGTTCATTCAAAATTTCAAATAGTAGAGTGGGATCTAAAACAGAATATGATAAACTATCTTTAAAAATAGAAACTAATGGTTCAATTGAACCTGATTTAGCTCTTGCGCTTGCTGCAAAAATATTTCAAGAACAACTGCAAGTATTTATAAGCTTCAAAGAAGTTAAGGAAATTGAAAAACCAAAAAAGAAAAAAATACCTTTTGATCCTAATTTACTTAAAAAAGTAAGTGATTTAGAGTTATCAGTTCGTTCACATAATTGTTTAAAGAATGATAATATAAATTATATAGGAGATTTAGTTGTAAGATCTGAATCACAAATGCTAAAAACACCTAATTTTGGTAGAAAATCTTTAAATGAAATTAAAGAATTACTTGATCAAATGGGATTAAAATTTGGTATGGATATTGAAAATTGGCCACCTGAAAACATTCAGGAGCTTATTGAAGATTGTCTTGATGAAAATAAATAATATTTTTTGATATGATACATAAAAGAAACAAAAGAAAATTCTCTAGAAGAAGTGCTCATAGAACAAGTTTATTGAGAAACTTATCAAAATCTTTAATAAATTGTGAACAAATAACAACCACTTTACCTAAAGCAAAAAGTCTTAGAAGCGTTGTAGAGAAATTAATTACAATTGGTAAAAATAATTCTCTACATTCTAGAAGGCAATTAATATCAAAGTTAGGTGGAAGTTTAAAAGAAACTGATAAAATCCTTAATGTCTTATCACTTAGATATAAAGAAAGAAAAGGTGGTTATACTAGAGTTGTAAAAGCTGGCTATAGAAAAGGAGATTGCGCTCCTATGGCTATCATACAATTTGTATAGTACTTAAATTCCTAATCATTATTTTATTTGATAATTTTAGGGGTGAAAATCTTGTAAAATTTTTAATATAGAACTAAAAATATGCTACCATCTTATAATGGTATACTTAAACCATTAGCTTTTATATTTTTACATAAATATATGTAAGAATAATATAGAGTTAATTTACTTTATATATACTAAAAGTGTTATGCTAGCTTAAAAGCCTTATTATATAGTATCTACTAAAATAATCTATATACTTGCATTTATGATATGGTAAATTATTTATCCATATATTATTTTAGCTTTTTCTTTAAAAATTAAATATTATATAATATCTAATAATAATTTTATATATTGTTAATTTTTATTAATTTAAATACACTTGTTATTAGTAAAATTTATATCTACTAAATAATGAAAATCTTTATTACTGGTGCATGTGGGTTTATAGGCTCTCATATAACATCATCACTAATTAATGATGGACATAATATTATATGTGCTGTTCGAGATATTATGAAAGCAAAATTAATGTTTCCTTCATCTACAATATATTACTGTAATTTTAATACAGATAGTGATAAGTCAATTTGGATTAATAGACTTAAAGGAGTAGATTTAGTAATAAATGTTGTAGGAATTTTACAAACAAATAAAAAGGATAATGCCAAAATAATTCATGAATTATCTACAATATCTCTTTTTGATGCTTGTATTGAACAAAAAATAAAAAAAATAATACATATTTCTGCTTTAGGAATTGATAAAACCAATACAGAATATTCCAAAACTAAACTAGCTGCAGATAAATATTTACAAAAACTAAATATTGATTGGATAATATTACGACCCTCTTTAATTTATGCATCAAATAGTTTTGGCGGTACATCTTTACTTAGAGTATTATTTGTATTGCCAATCATTCCACTGATTGGTAATGGCTTTCAAAAATTCCAACCTATCCATATAACTGATTTAGTAAAAACAATTTCTTTTTTTATAAATAAAAAAAACTCAACAAAACAAGTTTTAGATATTATTGGCCCAGAAACTTTAATTTTAAGAGATATATTAATAAAATTACGTAGCTGGCTTAATTTAAAACCAACAAAAACAATATCTATACCAAAAATTATAATAAAGTTCTTTTGTAAATTAGGAGATTTATTTAATGCTTCCACTATAAATAGCACTGCATTCAAAATGTTAAGCACTGATAACATATCTAAATCAAATAAATTTTTTAGATATACAAAAATAAAACCTAAAAAATTTGATTTTGCTCTTGAAATTTACCCATCATCTATTCAATCAGTATGGCATGCTAAACTTTACTTATTTAAATCAATAGCAAAGTACATATTAGCTTTTTTTTGGCTATATTCTGGCATTTTACCATTTTTTCAGCATGAACAAACTATTATAATAATTAAACAAATTTTGAGGAGCAACTATTTATCTTCTATTGTTTTTTATAGCTCATGTTTCGTAGATATAATAATTGGTATTACACTTTTATTTAGATATAAAACACATATAATATATATAGGCCAAATTATTATTATAAGTATATACACTTGTATTTTAACAATTTTTTTACCAAAGCTTTGGCTTGAACCATTAGGTCCTATAATAAAAAATATTCCTATTATTTTATTATTATCAATTCTATTATCAGTGGAACGTGATAAATGATCGATTTATATCCTATTTTGAAATTAATTCATATAGTAAACGCAACTATATTATTTGGTACTGGAATTGGGATTGCATTATTTTCATTATGGTCACATTTATCAAATGATATTAAAATCATAGCGCATACCTTTAAAAAAACTGTAATTGCTGATTTAATTTTCACAACTCCAGCAGTAATTATTCAACCAATATCAGGACTCCTACTTATATATTATCAAAACTATGATCTATTTGAAACCTGGTTAAGTATAACTTATATATTATATATGATTGCTGGACTATGTTGGTTACCTGTAGTTTGGCTACAAATAAAAATAAGAAATATTGCTAATCAGGCATTAAACATGAAATTAAAAAAACTACCTGATCAATATTATAAATATTTTTATATTTGGTTCATGCTAGGATGGCCTGCATTTTTAGGACTTATTATAATATTTATGCTTATGATATACAAACCCATTTTCTAAACTCTATTTACTATATACGCAATTATAGAAGTATATTTATTAAACAACCTCTATAGGCAATTGCAAAGAAGAGTGCTTATGGTTAAAACCCATTTGCTTCATTATATTAATTTCTAATTCCTCCATAATTTCTGCATCCTTATCTTGAATATGATCATATCCAAGTAAATGCAATAAACCATGAATTAAAATATAGGAAAAATATTCTAAAAAGACTTTTTCTTGTTCTAAGCTTTCATTAATAATTCTTTCAAAACTAATTGCAATATCACCTAAAAATAAATGGTTATTTTTTTTATAATTTATCTTAATCTCTTCTAAACTATTTTTATGAAAAGGAAATGATAAAACATTTGTTGCTTTATCCTTGTTTCGATATTCTTTATTTAAATCATTTAATATTTTATCATCAGCTAGCAACAGCGATACTTCAATTTTATTATCGTCCTTTAATTCACATAGAACATTGGATATCACCATTTCCATAATTTTATTACAATGCTTATGTATATTAAAATTAACCGAACTCCAACTATGTGATTTTACTAATATATCCACAATTACTTTATCGGAAGAAGTCTTGGGTATGGGGTCTGGATCTGACATGTTTTAATTAATTCAATGTTATATATTTTAACAATAAGTAATCAATATTTCAATATTTTTAGCTATATATTTTTCTTTCTAATTTAATACATTTACCCTCTATAAATAATATTAAATAATATATTATAAACATAAAACATGTAGAAATCACAACATCACTTAAAAAGTGCTTACCTTGCATTACTCGAGTCAATGCAAATAACACAACTAATAAGTACGAAAAAATTATCATTAATTTTCTTTTACTACCTGTTTGATAAAAAGAATATATTAAAAATAAAACTCCTATAGAAGTATGAAAAGATACGAATGAACAATTGAAAGTACATTGATTTGATACAGTGAAGGCAGCAGTAAATTCTTTATTTCCATTAAATTCAATTATTTTATAAGGCCTAGCCCTACCAAAATAATGTTTTGAAAAGGTCTGTACTAATAGCACCGAACCAATAAAAAACACTAATAATATTATGATCTGTGGTCTATAATTGATAAATCTATATGATTTAGTTTTAATGAAAGTTAATAGAATTACTATAGAGCTATAAGCTAATAATAAAAAAGCTAAATAATATGCTAAGTAACTTATAAACTTTAATATATAGTTATTTTTTAAATAAAATTTATGACTATTCTCTGAATAAAATAAACTAGATACAAATATATCAATTTTAGGGTAACTTATAAAAATATACGAGATTATTATAGTTATAATACATGTGTATATAAGTCTTTTCATAAAGTTTATTTTTAAAGTTTCAGAATTTTAAGGCCTATAGTTTTCATCATGCTTAGCTAATAATTCTTTAGCATCAAACATATTATTATCACTTAATTTTCCATATACAATAACATTTTGCCCTTCTTTAAAAAGACTTGGAATGACTCCCTTATAAATTGTTTTTATCTCAGCATCATTGTCATAAATTGTAAATATAACATATTCCCCTTTATATTTAACACTACCGTTTTTTACAATACCCCCTAGCCTAATATAGTTTAAATTATTATTGTCATATTTATTATTTAATAATACTGAAGGAGTTTTATAAAGAACAATATTTTCGTTAAAAATATATAAGATAATAAATAATCCAATAAATGCAAAAAAAATAGTAATAATAATAATAAATAATCTTTGCTTGAAAAGCTTATTTTTGCTCAGCATTTATTCTTTGGGTAATATATAGTCTTATTATTGGATATAAAAAGAAAATTAAAGTAACTATAGAAAAACTAAAATACGATAAATAAACATACAATTGAAAATAACTTTTCACTATTCTTTTATATCTTCTTCGTTTTGAAATAATTGGTTTTCTGATTCTATATTAGAAGAATCTTTTAAAGAATCAATTTCATCTAAAATTTCCTGATTAATATCATCTAAAGTATTTTCTTGTTTTTTAAGTAAGATGTCTTCCTGATTATCAATAAATGTTTTTTTCACAAGAGAACTTTTTAAATTTTCTATATCTAAAACGCCTGCAGCAATTTCTCTTAATGCAACAATAGCCTCTTTATCTTTTTTTACATTATCAATCTTGATTTGCGCACCATGATTTAATTCTTTTCCTCTTTGTGCAGCAACTAATACTAACTCAAATCTATTTTCTACAAATTTATTACAATCTTCAATAGTTATTCTTGCCATTTTTACTAATACATATGTTATTTATACTTTATTTTTTTTCTCATCTTCAATTTTATCCTTCTTATCTTCAGCACCCTTCTGAGATTTATTATCTTGTAATTCATTTAAATTATCTTTTTTTACCTTAACTTCACTTTTTTCATTTTTTATTGCACTTTTAGCTTCTTCTTCAGATCTAGCAACTATAATTTTTAATTTAGCCTCAACTTCAGAATGTAAATTAACTACAAAATTATGAAAACCAATTTCTTTTATTTTATTAATTAATACTATATCTTCTACAGAAATTTTTACTTGAAATTTTTCATCTAAATTTTTTGCAATATCTTTATTACTTACAGAACCATATAATTTACCATCGTCTGCAGCCTGTCTGATGATTGTTATAATCTTTCCGTCTATCTTTTTAAAACTGTTTTGTGCTATTTTCTCCTTCTCAGCATTTGCTTTTTCTATAATCTCTCTTTCTACTTGAAATTTCTCTTGATTCTCTTTAGTAAATCTTAAGGCCTTATTCCTAGAAAGAAGATAATTTCTTGCATACCCATCTTTTACTGTAATTAAATCCCCAATATCCCCAAGTTTTTTTATTTTCTCTAACAACAATACTTTCATAATAAATCCTAAAAAATTATAAAACTGTATATGGTAACAAAGCAAGATGCCTAGCGATTTGTATAGATTTTCTAAGCAATCTTTGCTTTTTAGGCGAAATATTTGATATTCTAGAAGGCACTATCTTTCCTTTTTCTGAAATATAATTCTTTAAAAGTTCAACATTTTTATAATTTATCAAACTATCATCTACCTTCTCAAGTGGACAAGTTTGTTTTTTAAATGTTGATGAAGTCCTATTAAATAATAGGGTATTTGGTATTAAATTTTCCATTTTCTATATTAATTTTTAGTTTCACTTGGTGTTTGCATCATTAATGTAGGTTTATCATCAATATTATCAACTCTTATTGTCAAAAATTTAATTACATCTTCGCTAACTTTAAAATCATTCTCAATTTTATTTATTACATCAGAAGAAGTACTTAGGCCAAAAAACACATAATGTCCTTTTTTATTCTTTTTAATTTCATATGCCAAACTTCTTAAGCCCCAATATTCTTTCTTTAAAACTTTACCATTCATTTCTTCAACTAAACCTTGATATTTATCAGCAAGTTTATGAACATCTTGAGCTGGTAAATCCTGCCTTATTACGAAAGCACATTCATAAAATCTCATTTATGCTCCAATTAGTATTATAATTTAAAGTCCTTAAATATTACACAAAACCAAAATAACTGCAAGCTCAATAATCAATTTATAAAAAATTTGTATAAAAATACTATTAAAACTGTAAGGGTATTAATTATCAATATGGCTATTATTAATTTAAAAATTGTTTGATTGTTGTTTAAACTAGTGTTTGAATTAGTGTTTATTTTATAATCATACAAAATATTCTTCATTCTTTTAACAAATTTTTCTTGTCTATATTTTATCTTTTGAATTGTTCCTTTTTTTCCTAAATTCTTTTTTGCCCAATCTTTTATCCAAGGACTAGCCAAATCCCACATATTTATTTTTGGATTTAGAACATATCCAGTGCCTTCAATAGTTAAAATTGTTTTATGTAATAATAATAATTCCGGATGTATTTTGACAGAAAATTTTCTACTAACTTCAAATAAGTGCTTTAACAACTTTCCCAAAGACATATCCTTTAATGATTTGCCAATAATTGGCTCTCCTATACTCCTACATGCTAATTCAAATTGATATTCTGATTGGTCACTTGGCACAAAACCCGAATCAAAATGTAAATTTTTTATTTTTTCATATTCCTTATTCAAAAATCCATATACTACTTCTGCAACAAAAGTCTTCAATTCATAATCTAAATAACATACTATGCCAAAATCAACTAAGGCTATATCACCATTTTTCATTATAAGTATATTTCCTGGATGAATGTCTGCATGAAAAAATCCATCCCTACATGCTTGATTAAAAAAAATTATAGCTAGTTTTTTTGTAAGCTCATCTAAATTAAAATCCTCCTTAATTAAATCTTCCTTTCTTCCTATAGATATACCATCTATCCATTCTAGAGTTAATATATTTTTAGATGTCAAAAACCAATATACCTTAGGGATATATATGTTAGAATCTCTTATACAATTTTCCTTTATTTTATTTGCAGCCGCACCTTCTAATCTTAAATCTAATTCTATTTCTGATGCCTTTTTTAGTGTATTAATCACTTCATCGATTTTGATTCTTTTATCATTCCTTAAAAATATATTTATAACTGAAGATATAAATTGAATAAAATGTAAATTGTTAATGTATTTTTGCTTTATTTTAGGTCTCAAAATCTTAACAGCAACAACATCACCTTCTTTAGTGACAGCTTTATGAACTTGAGCAATAGAAGCAGCAGCTATACTGTTAACATCAAAAATTTTAAATAACTCCTCTGTACTTGAACCAAATTCTGATTTAAATATTTTTTTAACTTCATTAATTGAGAAAGACGGCAATTTATCCTGCAAATTTGATAATTGAATTGCAACTTCTTCCCCAATTATATCAGACCTAGTCGATAAAACTTGTCCTAATTTTATAAAAGCAGGTCCTAACCTAGGAAAAATCTTAAGTAATTTTTCACCTATTTTTTGTTTTAATTTAGCTTTTTTTGATAAATCTTTCCTTACACATAATAAAAATAAATATGAATATATATTACTGCTTAATAAAATTAATATCAGTTTAATTAAAAAATATATATTTTTAATCCCAGATTTCATACCTATTTAATTCTTTGCCATATTCTCTTTTTTGCAATATAGAATAATACTGTAAAAATTAGTAAAAAGATTATAACTTTAATACCTAACGATTTTGAATCTTCCATTTCAGGCTCTGCAACCCATTGTAAAAAATTCACAACATCCTTTGACATTTGATCTATAGAAGCTTTCGTATTATCATTAAATTCTACTTGATCAGCGGTATGTAAAGGAGGTGTCATTGCTAATTGATTTCCACCTGCTGCAAAATATGGGTTATAATACATGTTTTCTCCTAGTTCAAAATTTTTTGGAGGAGTTGAATAGCCTGTTAATAAGGAATAAACATAATTTGCTCCATCATGCCTAGCTTTAATTATTAATGATAAATCAAGAGGATACGCACCATTATTTGCAGCTCTAGCAGCTTTTTCATTTGGATAAGGCCCAGGAATCATGTCTGTTAACCTTGCAGACCTATCAAACATCTCTCCTTCTTCATTAGGACCATCTTTAACTTCATATTCAGATGCAAGCGCTTTTACTTCATCTTCAGAAAATCCTATTTCCATTAAATTCCTAAATGCTAACCTCTTTACAGAATGGCATGCTGAGCAAACTTCTTTATAAACCTTAAAACCTCTTTGGATAGATTGTCTATCAAATTTACCAGTCACACCATTAAATAGCCAATTAATTTGCTTAGGAGGTTTAGGCTCATCTGAAGCTTTTATGTTTAATATTCCAAATTTTAGTAAAATAATAAAAAATACCGAAAACTTTTTCATCTACAAATCGTATAGCTATAAACTTTTATTAACATTTAGATACTGATACCTAATTTTTATATTAAAAATAAATTTCTAACAAGCTTAAAATTTATTATCAAATAATTTTAGACATGAAATAATATAAATCCTTATGATTTTCCTATGCTCTACTTATCGTTTTTTTATTATTGAATACCTTTTCCTTTGGAGCATAATCAACAGCACAAAAGCGGATAAAGTATATAAAACCCTAATTCTATCATCAAAAACGAACCATAACATAATAGTAAATGTGCAATAACAAAAAACTCTCCAAGGTACACTAGCTTATGTAATTTTCTCCATCTAGTAATTGCTAAAATTCTAATAGATACATTATTACTTGTTATCGCTAGAATTGCAAAAATTATAAGTGCAATAAATCCAGGCAATAAAATAGGGTGAAATAACCAACTTAAAGCATTAATAATGCCTCCTTTTTTCACAAGGTAACACAAAAAATGCAATGAAGCATAGGTAAATACAGCAACTCCAATTATTCTTCTGTGTTTATTAATTTTTTTGAGAAAAATATTAGACTTGAATATAATAATCAAAGGATTAAGTGCAAGAACTATGGCTAATAAACTTATTGCAATATATCCAGAATAGATAATAAAATCATGATATAAGTTTTTATTTATTATGAGTCCTAACGCCATGAACAAAGCTGGGAAATTCAACAATATCCAGTTTTTATTTTTACTAAAGAAACGAAACATCACTAATATCAGATTAATACGATTCACCATATGCTAAACTGTAAAACTCACCTATAATTCATCAACTTCATAATGACTACCATAATGATAAAAATCAAGTTGATTTTTAGTAGGTACGGGAATGATTACATTACTACTAATATCTTGTTCTTCAACTTTATCACTCTCACTTATATATTCCCTGTTTAATTCTTGAATTACTTCAGCTAAATCACTAGCGTTTTGTATCATTGAGTATAATGAACCTAAGACCATTACTCCACCTACTAAAGGCGCTGCTCCCGGACTTGAAACACTTAAAGCTACTAACCCTATTTTTATTATTCCTTCTATATATTCTCCTTTATACATATCATGTATAACTGTTACAGCCGTAACAGGTAACATTATACCCGTATTTCCATAATAGATTGCAGTTACCTGCACAGCATCATTCATTGTTTTTGTAATATTTTGTGTTGTTGGATTTATTGTCGTCCTTACCATATCTATTGCTATATCTGCACATTTTATCCCAAAGTGCATTTCACTTAACCCTGCCATCACCCTATCATTCATAGACCCTGTATAACCTGGTGCCGATTTTGCTGTTGATTCACCATTATCCAATCTCAACATAGGAGATATGCCGTCATACTCTTTAGTAGAGGATAAACCTTCATACGGTAATAAGCTTACAACATTATTAGCAAACCCTGTATTCTCAAATTCTTTATTAAATAAATTAGTTGTTTCTATACCAGATATTTCTGCTAATCTACTATTTATATTACTAACATGATTTGCACCAACAGATATACTCACATTATATCCCTTTCCCATCAATTCTGTTGCTTTTTCTGCCATATACTTTTCTCTCGCAAATGTGTATTCTACAGTACTTTTCTTGGAATATTCTAACCCTTTACCTTCCATTCCTAATACTATAACTCCATTTTCCATTGCTGTATTATACAACTTTGCATCCTGATATATTAATGACTCCTCTATACCTTCAGGAAGTGATATCTTATCATCACTTATTTCATTGTGTTTAAGTATTGCTGCTAATAGCTTTACATCTTTCATTCCTAAATTACTTCCTTCTTCCTTCCTCTCTAAAAGTATAGCCTCCATTCTATTTTCTTCTTTACTCCTTCCTTCTATTTGAGCAATTAGTATTTCTATATTAACTCCATGTTGCTCCAAATGATTATACTCTGGTATAATACTTGTACTGCCACTAGCATTCCATACTACCATTGATACAATATTTTCTTCATATAATGATTGTTGTAACTGCTCTATAACTTCGTTATTTTCTTTATTAGCATTTCTTAGCTCTTCTATAAAATTATAATCATCTTTCCCTGTTATATTTGCTAATTTTACTTTCTCACTCCTCTTCATATTATCACTAAATAGATAATTAACCGACATTGCTAAAGTTATTGTTGCTGCTACCTTCAAAACAGCATCATGATTAACTGAAGGAATCATACCTAATAACTTATTGTATATTGATGTTCCTACGTTAGTATAGTAGTAGTATAAGTGTGCATTGCCGTAAATATCTTTAACCAAAGCTGCTTCAGGTTTAGCTTCTAGTATTATTTTTACTATATCTTTATAATCACTTTTAGCAGCACGGTGCAATGGTGTTTTACCTAAAAAGCCTTGAAACAAAGCAGTTTCAGATTTAGCTTCTACTATTATTTTTACTATATCTGTTTGATAATTGAAAACAGCAAAATGTAATGGTGTTTCACCTTCATTATTTTGCTTCAAAGCTGCTTCTGAGTTAATAGCTAATAATTCTTTTACTACATCTATATAACTTCTGTTAGCAGCAGGGTGCAATGGTGGTATATAATCATCTATATCCTCTACTCGATCATTGCAAGCAGCAAGATGTAATGGTGTTTCACCTTCATTATTTTGTTTCAAAGCTGCTTCTGAGTTAATAGCTAATAATTCTTTTACTATATCTATATAACCTCTGTCAGCAGCAGGGTGCAATGGTGTGTTACCCCCAAAGTCTTGAACCGAAACAGCTCCAGGTTTAGCCTCTGCTATTATTCTTACTATATCTTCATAACCATTTTTAACAGCATTGTGCAATGGTGTGTTGCCGTTAAAGTCTTTAACCAAAGCTGCTTCAGGTACAGCTTGTACTATTGTTTTTACTACATCTGTTTGACCTCTATTAGCAGCACTGTGCAATGGTGTGTTGCCGTTAAAGTCTTTAACCAAAGCTGCTATAGGTTTAGTTTCTACTATTACTTTTACTATATCTGTTTGACCTCTATTAGCAGCATAGTGCAATACTGTCATATTATTATTTCTTACGTCTATAGCTGTTATATTTGCTCCTACATCTAATAATGTACCAAATAGTTCTTTGTTACCATATTTTGCTGATAAAATTAGTAAATTATTTTTTGATTCTTGTGATAACTCTTCTCTAAAAACAACTCTTACTTTATTCTTTACTTCTAATCTAAATTCTTTATTATTTGATGACAATAATAGATTTATAAATGTCCTCCCTTCTCTTGATAATTCACTATCTTCATCTAATATCATTGTCCTCTTTATTTCATTTTCTATAATATTTTTAAATACCTCATCTTCTTTTTTATATAATTCTTCCATATGTAACACATAACCTTTCTCTTCATTAAATACAAAATCCCTCATTAACAATTGATTATCATTTAGCTGTTTGAATTCTTTAAAACTTTTTGCTATCTGTTTGAGTAATTGAGTTTTTATACTTCTTATTGCAGGGCCTGCAAATCTTTCTATTGCTTTTTCATTAAACTCATTTGTAAATTCCCTATCTTCCTTTAGCTTATTTTTTATTTTTGCCAACAAATCTTCTTTTATTATTCCTGTATATAACCATTGTCCTATCAATTCTTTATTTTGTTCAGTATCTTGATAAAGCTTATCTAATATACCTGGCAAATGGTTTTCTATCGGACTTTGCATCGTGGTTTCATTAATTATCTGAATATTCACCAACTTATGATCAGATATATGTTTTACCACTGAATTCACTGCCCCAGACGTACACCTATTCTCATCTTCCTCCACTCTATGTTCTTGCCACTGATCTATATCATCTTTTAAGTACCTATCTATATTATATCCTTTTTTAGCATCATATAATCCTTCAACAAAAGTTATAAAATGCTGTTTTTCTGAATCTGGATTTTCCCAATTTTCTTTGTTGGATAATTCATTATATGCTATTGCCACTACTTCTTTCACACTAAATCCACAACTTGTCGGAGCAACAGCATTCACCGTATAGTTATTACCATATTTTCCTTTCTCCAACCCATCTATTAATCTTAATGCTGCTTCTATTTGATACTTGAATTTTGCTACCTCCTCTTGTATGTCATCTTTATTTGATAACGTATCACTAATATAGGCAGATATATTTTCTTCTTCTTTAAGTAATTTAAGCCTTTCTTTTAATTCTGTTATTGTGCCGTCTATATTTTTGTTCCATTCACTATCTCTCTCAACTTTTAATTCTCTCTCGTTAACTTTTGTTATTCTCTCATCTTTTACTTCTTCACCTATTCTTACTAACGATTTATCCACTGACGAATGTATTGATCCTGTATGTGTATCTACTTGAATTTCTACTACATCACCTTCATTTGGAAATAACCTTACATACTTTCCTTTCAATTCATCATAAATTCCTTGATATACTACTTTATTATTTTGTTGTTTAAGTAATTCAATAATAGATATTCCGCCTGGATTATCACTTAAATTCATATAATTTTTAGCTAATTCTTTATCGTATCCTAATACATCATGCACTTTTGCAAAATAATGCATTACATTTTCTTTTGATGCTTCTGCTAGAAATAATTCATGTGCAAATGTTGTTGATTTCTTTATTTGCTCTATTGTTCCATCATCCTTATAATTATCTTCTAATTCTCCCACATTCAATAAGATTAATTCTTCTGTACTTACCTCATCTTTAAACTGATCATATCTTTTAGCTATCTGCCCTATATTTCTTTCTTCTACTAATTCCTCTAAACTTTTTGAAGCACTTTTATATGCATTAACTGCTTGATTGAACAATCCTTGAGTACCATCTGATCTTTTAAGCAAGTTTAATGCAATTTTATACTGACTTTCATCTAATTTATATTCTTCAACTTCTCCCTTTGCTATATCATTTAATTCTCCATTCTCTACTCTCTTTTTAGCTTCCTCAGCTAAAGCACTAATATTAATATTATTTTCTGCAATATAAGTTCTGTACAAACCTAATTCACGTTGCTTTAGACTTTCTAATATTTCGATTAATGTCATTTTCACTACCCCTAGTGTTTATTGTTTTTGCGGCATTATAGACAAAAAAAGTATAAAGTCAAGTATAATGATTTATTTTTATCGCATAAAGAAATAAATGGATAAAAAATGTCTAGGTAGAAGTTAAGCGAGCTTAATGATTCAACCTAAAATAACTTAAATAGAGATACTTATATAAAATCTCACCAAGAACAAACAATTTAATAATTGATGTAATCTATTATAATTATATTCATCACACCCTTTATTTATTAATTTGACGATGTTATAAATTTAAATAGCTAAAGAATCATACATTAATCTAATTAACAATATCTGACTCTTTATATAAACCTTGATTCTTTTATTATGTTAAATTTTCCCACAAGACAAAAGGTACTTTACCATTCCTTTACTTAAGTTATTCTTTTGAGAATATTAATCTTATCTATAAGTATATGCTTAAAAGTCCCTAAAAGATGAAAAATTATTAAAGCTATAAATACATAATTTGCATAGCAATGCACTTCATATGCAATGCCAGCTAATTCTTGATTTTTAGGCAATAAATTTGGTATTTTCATTCCAAAAACCTTAACGCCATATTTTCCTGAATCAGACATTACAAAACCACTAATTGGCACAATGAACATGCAACAATATAACAAAAATATATTAATTTTAGCAGCTATTCTATCAAATAAAGGAACACTATAAATAAATTTTGGAATTTTTGAAAATAACCTATTAATAACTCTTAGAAATACTATTAAAATTACACATACACCTATAGACTTATGAATACTATACCAACTCAATTTATTAATCGATTCATTTGGCAAATATTTCATTAACAAACCTCCTATAATATTACAAAGTATTATAAGAGATAAAAGCCAATGAAAAAATCTCATTGACTTTGAATATTTTGTCATTTTTTTATCAATCAATTGATTATTATATTAATTAGAGCTCATCATGCACTTCTTCACCACCTGTTTGAACACTTAATTCTTCAGGCCTCATATTAGCAGGAGGACCAGGAAAATTAACTGTAACTGAATCTTGGCTATTTTTTATAATTACTATTCCATCAGTTATTGGATTATAAGGTTCTACCATATGATGCTTTAGATATATTTCTTGATCTACCGCATTAAACTTTACTTTGAGAGGACTAGATACATCCCTTAATATTGTTGAAGGTCCAGGTATAATTGTTTGCCCATTATAAACTAAGTTATAATATGCTTCATTACCATTTTTACCAAGATTGACTGTAACTGTATATTTTAAACTATCCTCGTAAGGATTAGGAATATTTAAACCTGATAAATCACCAATTTTCACCGTAACTTTTCCAATAGCATCTTTGTTTGGATTATGAAGAGTGCCATCTTGCCCTAATGCATCATCATATGCAAATGTATAAACTGGTTGCCCTTCAAAACTATGAAAAGCTTTAGAATAAACATCATACCAAGGACTACTATTATCACCTTTAATATTAGGATTTGCCTTATAAAATTCTCCTTTTTTTGATTCAAAGTAACTTTTTTTAAGCAAGGCATCATCTTCAGCAGGTAATAAACCTGCATCAAAGGCAGAAGTTAATTCCCTTGCTATTATCGCACCAATTGAGTGATTTGGAAAACTAAATGAACCTTGAGCTCCTGCAAAAAAAGAAATTGAATGTGGTTTAACGATTTCAATAGACTTCTCATTACCTTGATTGCTAAATATAAATTTATCCCCTTCTGTATGTCCTTCAAAAATATATCCATTAGATAACTTCGGTTGAAAATCTTTATCTCCAGCAAGCTCACTACAATCTATTTTAATTTTGTTACCCTTTTCAGGTGAGTAATAATCCCACACATACTCAATGTAATTTAATCCAAATTTATCACTAGATAAATAATTAGGTGCAAAAACTGGATTTGAACCTGGGCCTGTATCTATCATTGCTTTACCAGGAGACATTACTCTTAAAACAGCATCATCCTCACCAAATTTCAAAAACAATTTATTCCATTCTTCTCTTGCCCCAACTTCATCAAAAATGCCTTTCACTTTATTTAATATTTCACTTCTAGAATCAGATAATCCAGCTTGTTGAAAAGCAGATGTAGACGTAGGCATTGAAATTTGCAGTGGTATTGAGAAGAAATCAACTGCAGTTGGATTCATCCACATTCCACCATTATTATATGTAAATTCAAACTTATCATATACGGTATAATAATTTGCATCTCTTGTCTTAAATCCATCTGGATCAATAATTGCTATAGCCCCTGGATTACTAGAATCAATATAAAGCTGTAGAGGATATTTAACAGATAAATACACCCTTGCTGAATACATTTGTGTAAGATTAAATTCATAACTACCATCTTGATTTCTTGATAAATCTGTAAGTCTATATGAATAATCTAAAGCATTTGTTTTTGCAGTTACAGTTTTACAAACTCCTATATTATCTATAATTTCAACTAAGCATTGCTTTTTTTCATTATTAGTAGCTTTTATAGTTACAAATACATCTTTATCATCTACAATTTGTGCATTATTAATAAAATCAATTGGAAATGTTGGTGAATTAGTCATTTTACTGTACCCCATTATCAGTTAAGTATATTAACGATATTATAATGCAAATAATATTGTCAAGATTTAAATTACAAGTTGTAAAAAGGCATATCAACCAAATTTCTGTCATAATAATATAAACTTTAATACCACCTATAATATTTAAATAAAAAATCACTCATAAATTTATCTCACTCCACATGATAAAAAATATCTTTATTATTTAGCTTTAGTGTAAGACCTTTATCCTATTCAACTCACTGCATTCAACTTTCACACATTTGTGTAAGATTAAATTCATGATTACCATTTTGATTTCTTGATAAATCTGTAAGTCTATATGAATAATCTAAAAAATGTATTTCCACAGTTACAGTTTAAAAAACTCTAATATAATTTTCAATTTTAACTAAATATCACTCCTCCTTATTATTAATAACTTTCATAATTAAAAATATATCCTCAGATCATGCAGTTTCAGCATTATTAATAAATTTAATTGTGAATGTTAACGCATTAGTAATTTATATTACCTAGCCTCATATATGCTAAGGTTTAATATTAGTTATTTTTTTAATTAATTTCCTTAAAAATCTTGACCAGCGCTTGCTAAAACACTTTTAGCCTTCTTATTGCCCATCTTAGCAGCTTTAATTAAATAATCAAAAGCAATATCATAATCTTTTTTAATTCCATTTTCACCATCTTTATATATAACACTTAATATATAATAAGCTTTGGAATACCCATGCTTACCTGAAAGAATGTAATATTTGATTGCTTCATTAATATTTTTCTTAATAGCTAGCCCAAATTCATAACACCTAGCTACATTATATAGGCCATACATATTTTTTAATTCCGCAGCTTTGTTATAGTTGAAAAATGCTTTTGCATAATTTTTTTTAACACCTTCACCATATTCATATGCTATACCTAAATAATTATAGGCATCTGACAATCCTAATTCAGCAGACTTTTCAAAATATTCTACAGCTTTTTTATAATCTTTATTCACTACATCACCAAGATAGTAAAATGTTCCTACTGAATATAGACCTTTTCTCTTAACTTCTTTATTCTTTACCTCTGAAGCTTTCTTAAATAATTCAAATGATTTTTCATAATTCTTCTTATCATCATAAAGTAAAGCTAGATAGTATATAGAGCCTTCATTTCCTAAGTCTATAGCTTTTTTATAATATTCTATAGCTTTGCTATCATCCTTCTTAAAACCACCCAATCCTCGTTCATAGCATAATGCCAAATTATCAAATGATATTGAGCTACCACCATTATCTACTGCCTTCTTATACATCAAACATGCAGTGTTTAAGTTTTTCTTAACCCCCAAGCCATAATGATACATTATACCTAAATTATTTGTAGCAGCAACATACCCATAACTAGAAGATAAATTATAATACTTTAAAGCTTTGTTATAATCTCTAGGAAGCCCATATCCCTTATCATACATAAGACCAAGATAAAATAATGCTTTTGTATTATTAAAATTAGCTGCTTTCTTAAAATGTATTAAGGCATTAGCATAATCTTTTTTATCATAAAAATCTTCCCCTTGATCAACGTTAACCAAAGAATGCTTTATTTGCTCTTTTGTTAATGATTTTATGCTTTGATGATCGTTAACACAACCTGAGAACGCTAAAGTAACTAAAATTAGGATTATGTACTTTTTCATTTTTGTATTTTTAAGCTTGAAATATAGAATTTATAAGACGGTGGCGATAGTAATTGTTCTTGATAACATAAAGTTATCTATATTTGTCTTTAGGAGGTAATCCAGCCGCAGGTTCCCCTACGGCTACCTTGTTACGACTTAACCCCAGTCATCAAACTCTCCTTGGTAAACTGCCTCTTTGCAGTTAGCTCATTTACTTAAGGAAAATTTAACTTCCATGGCTTGACGGGCAGTGTGTACAAGACCCGGGAACGTATTCACCGCAGCGTGCTGATCTGCGATTACTAGCGATTCCAACTTCATGCACCCGAGTTGCAGGGTACAATCCGAACTGAGGTAGCTTTTATAGATTTGCTCCAGGTCGCCCTATTGCATCATATTGTAACTACCATTGTAACACGTGTGTAGCCCAAGTCATAAGGGCCATACTGACTTGACATCATCCTCACCTTCCTCCAATTCTCCATTGGCAGTTTCTTTAAAGTTCCCAGCATTACCTGTTGGCAATTAAAGATAAGGGTTGCGCTCGTTGCGGGACTTAACCCAACATCTCACGACACGAGCTGACGACAGCCATGCAACACCTGTGATAGTCCAGCCGAACTGACTGACTAGTTTTCTAATCATACGACTAACATGTCAAGACTTGGTAAGGTTTTTCGCGTAGCATCGAATTAAACCACATGTTCCACCGCTTGTGCGGGTCCCCGTCAATTCCTTTGAGTTTTAACCTTGCGATCGTAGTTCCCAGGCGGAGTGCTTAATGCGTTAACTTCGACGCTAAAACATAGTTCTAACATCTAGCACTCATCGTTTACTGCGTGGACTACCAGGGTATCTAATCCTGTTTGCTCCCCACGCTTTCGTGCAACAGCGTCAGTATTTAGCCAGACAGATGCTTTCGCCTTCGATATTCCTCCTGATATCTACGGATTTCACCCCTACATCAGGAATTCTTCTATCCTCTCTAATACTCTAGTTTTACAGTTTTGTAAGCAATTCTTTGGTTGAGCCAAAGGCTTTCACTTTCAACTTATAAAACCGCCTACGCACGCTTTACGCCCAATAATTCCGAGTAACGCTTGCCCCCTTCGTATTACCGCGGCTGCTGGCACGAAGTTAGCCGGGACTTTTTCTGTGGATACCGTCATTATCTTCTCCACTAAAAGAATTTTACAACCCTAAGGCCTTCATCATTCACGTGACGTCGCTGGATCAGGCTTTCGCCCATTGTCCAATACTCCCCACTGCTGCCTCCCGTAGGAGTCTGGACCGTGTCTAAGTTCCAGTGTGGCTGATCATCCTCTCAAACCAGCTAAAGATCGTAGCCTTGGTAAGCCATTACCTTACCAACAAGCTAATCTTGCATGGGCTTATCTTGCAGCGATAAATCTTTCACCTCTCGGCAATATACGGTATTAGCTACTGTTTCCAATAGTTATTCCGTACTGCAAGGAAAATTCCCATGTATTACTCACCCGTTTGCCACTAACTTTATTTGTGCAAGCACAAATATCGTCCGTTCGACTTGCATGTGTTAAGCACGCCACTAGCGTTCACTCTGAGCCAGGATCAAACTCTCAAGTTTGACTTATATCTAAGTAGTAAACTTAAAATAAGATTACCACCGTCTTATAAATTCTATATTTACTATTTCAAATATTGTGATCAGGTAGAAATATTTATAAACTTTTTATATGCTAAGTCAATGACTTTTTAACATTTCTATATACTATTTTTACAAATTATTATTTTAAACTAAATTTAAAACCTTTGAATACTTCATTTTTTTTATTATAAAGTAAATAAATATCATTTCATATATAAACTAATATATTAATTATTCATCAAAAAATTATCTTTAAAAACACTTTTAAAAACAATATTTTAGCAAATCTTGCTTTGAAATACCCTTGTTTTTATTAGAATAATAACAAATACTGCCATCCTGAAGTGCATATATTTTATTTCCATATTTTATAGCATATTCAAGATTATGGGTAACCATAATAGATGTAATTTTATGTTTTTTAATTATTACAGAAGTTAATTCCATAACTTCATCTGAAATCTTTGGATCAAGGGCAGATGTATGCTCATCAAGCAATAATAATTTAGGTGGATTAATAAATGCAAGCGCAAGAGCTAAACACTGTTTCTCACCACCAGATAAATCCCTAACTAACGTATTCTTTTTTAGAAGTAAATTCTTATTATAAGGCTTTAACGCTTTATTAAAAAAATCTGCAGATTTTGAATTATTTTTCCCTAAGTACATTAAAAAATTTTCAAATACAGTAAAACTCTCAAATAAATTTTCTTCTAACCTTTGTGTAATTGTAATAACTTTTTTAAAAAACTCTGCACTTGAATACAACCTCACTGATTTCGACTCCAATGTAATATCCCCAGATGAATAATCTATACTTCTATTAACTGCATTTAAGAAAGTACTTTTTCCAGAGCCATTATGGCCTATAATTATAATAAAATCACCTTCATCAACATCAAACGCTATATTTTTAAGTATAGTTAATTTACTATTTGGTAAATAATAATTTATATCTTTAATTTTTAATAATTTCTTTTCCATGGATTACAATTTTTATTAGACATAGTCTTTAACAATAATATAAGTATAATACCTATTAATAATTTAAGATTTATTGGATTTACTCCTATATTTAAAAAAATAGTTACAGCTGAATAATATAAAAAAACACCTAAAAAACATGCTAGAGAATCTATAACCACCGAATAATTATTATGCTTAAAAATTTTCTTAATTATTTGAATACCTATAAGCAAAGCCCCAATTGCAGTAAGTGCAATCCCAAATCCCATATTTATATCAGCAAAATCATAAATTTGACAGGTTAAGGAACCACTAACTGCAGCTAAAGCATTACTAATAGCCAAACCAATTAATCTATATTTCTCTGGATTTTTTCCAAGTTTATAAAGCAATCTATAATTATCACCATATGCCCTCAAATTTAACCCTAACTTCGTTTTAAATAAAACAAATACCAAAATAAAGCATACAATAGCAAAAATAGCTGAAAATACAAATTCATGATAGTGACTAAATAAATAGCTAAAGTAAGTATTTACCGTAATATGATCATATGTTGTTAGATTTGGAACACCCATAATCTGCAAATTAATACTATATAACATAAAAATCATTAATATCCCTGCTATAAGGCTATCTATTTTATTATGTCTTTATACTAATGCCACTATAATTCCTGATAATGCTCCTGATAAAATTGCGCCAAACATTGCAAGTAAAGGGTTTACTAATTCAGTTGTCAATTTAGCAAAAACCACTGCACCTAATACAAAACTACCTTCAACAGTTAAATCTGTCACATTTAATACCTTGTATGAGATATAAATCCCCAAAATCAATGGAAATAAAATAAAACTCTGCTGAAAAATATCTAATATAATATTCATGATTTATTCTATAATTAATAATTTTTCGTTTTGCAATTTATCTTCATTAATATGAACTGATGAAAATTTATTCTTAAATATCATAAAATCCAGCATTATATTATCATTATTTTCAGTTGCATTATCAAATGACATCAAAATTTTTGCAGCTGCAACACCTAACTCCTTTTCTTTTACCCCAATTGCTACATCAGCACCATTCTTAACGCTACCTTCATCAGAAGCAATAACTGGGATACCAATTTTTTTAGCCTCTTTAACAATAGAAGCTATGCCACTAACTACAAGATAATCTTTAAGAATTATTATTGCTTGTGATTTATTATTAATGCTCTTTAAAGAAGACAGAATATCTGAAATATTTTGTACAGAAATAACCTGCACCTCACATTTTTCATTTTTTAATTCTTCAGTCAACAATTTTGATTGCTGAAACATTCTAACATCATTACTATGAATTAATGTTAAATACTTAGGATGATGAATGACAGCATTTATTAAGCTCACAAATTTTTTCATTGGAATTTGATCTTCAACATTGATGAAATTCTGAGCTTTATATTTTTTAGAGAGTTCAGCAGCAATACTAATTATTGTTTGATCTTTCACCATCTTAATTGCAAATTGCGTTGCATTAGTCCCTATTGGCACAACTACATCATAATCACTTCTGGCAATTTGTTGAAAAATTGACTTCATCAAATTAGAGTCACCTTGAGCATTATAAATTGTTAATTTATACTTTTTATTTCTTTCGACACTCAATTCTTTTTTAAATCCAGCAACTATATCATTCATAGCTTGGTGATCCATAGGCAATATAATAGCCACTTTATAAAAATCTTCCTTAGAATAAGTTTTATTAACTACGGAAATTACTAATAATATTATTAGCAAAAAATTATTTATTATCTTTGACATAACTATTTATAAAAAAATATTAAAATATAGAGAATTTAGTGTAGGTGCTAAAAATTATGACAGGCGACTAACGCCAGTTCAAATTGGATGTTGAGATAGAAAATCTCTTATGTTTATAAAAGTAATTCATAAGTACATGGTATATAAACATATTCATAATGACAAGCAAAAAAATTACTTTTTTTATTGACAACATCCTTACGGCGTGGATAAAGTTTTATAATATTTAAAATTTTATGGGGAGTGAAATGTTTGGAAATTGTAGTACATTTAGATTAGTAGATTCATGTAGACCAACAAGGTCATGTATAACTCAACAACAAGGTAACGATATATCAGAGGAAGATGTCGTGGGAGAGTTTCAAATTCCAGGACTACCTAGTGATTTGCAAATATCACACCGCAACGATCTGACTGAAACAGCACCTGAACACTGCGAATTTTGGAATGGATTAGAAGAGCAATCGTCCCAAAGACCATTGCCAGCACCAACACCAGATCTAGAAGAGCCAACAATAACAATAGCAATTCCAGGACAAGTATCTGTGCCTGGGCAAGTATATGAGATTTAAAAAACAATAAAGCTTAAATTTATATATAGTACAAATAATATACATAACCTGAGCTAAAAATTAGAAATTTATATCAAGTCTTGTCATTAAAGAGTACGATTTTTCTCAACAGTCATCACGAGCCATATTAATGGCATGGTGATCTAAGGATACTGCATTACTTATATTTTGTTGATGCATTTCTGGATTGCCACACAAATCAAAGATTTGCTCGCAATGACAAAAAAAAAGTGGTTTGCCGCACTATGGCAATGACTATATCGACAATCAAAACTGTACTAAAACGTTCCTGTATAACAATTTTTTTATCTAATAATTCACTATAAGCAAAATTCAATTATTCAACACCTCATCTAAAAAGCGCATTATAAGCATTTTATAAGCAAATGCAAATTTTTTCCCTTTTTATCCCAAAATTTCCCAAAATAATACTATAATATCCCACTCAAATATGATATAAGTTAATTATAAAGTGTTTTCATTAAATATACTTAAATTGAAAAATGAATCGTGGAAATACTATTTTTCTTTCAACATATGAGGGAAAAATAGATGATAAAAACAGAATATCTATACCTGCAAGCTTTAGGAATATACTTGAATATAAAGCTAGTAGAGAGATTTACGCTTATAGCTCATTCTTAAATGAATGCATTGAGGTTTGCACTGTTGAAAGAATTGATAAATTACAAAACTTTTTAGAAAATATGGATTTATTTTCTGAAAAAAGAGACGCTATATCAACTGCAGTACTTGCTGATTGTGTACCATTGCAATTAGATTCAAAAGGCAGAGTATCATTACCTGAAAGATTAGTTGATTTTGCAAAATTTGGCAAAAAAGTTTTCTTTGTAGGCAAAGGATTAACATTTGAAATATGGGATAAAGACAAATTTAATACTTATTATAAAAAAGCTAGACAGATAGCAAAAGAAAATTCATTTTCACCACCTAAAACAAATACTAAAAGGTAAATAATGAAACATCAGCATCATACCCCAGTATTGTTAAATGAGGTCATAGAAGCGTTAAATCCATCAAGTGGAAAAACTTACATTGATACCACTTTTGGTGCAGGTGGTTATTCTAAAGCTATTCTAGACAAAGCATCATGTAAGGTCATAGGAATTGATTGCGATCAAATAACTATAAATTATGCAGATAAATTAAAAAACACATATCAGGATAAATTTACATTCATTAATGATAATTTCATCAATATAGACTCTGTTTTAAATAACCTCAATATTTCAAAAATTGATGGTATTGTATTTGATCTTGGTGTTTCGTCGATGCAATTAGACAATAAAGATCGTGGATTCTCCTTCAATGGAGATGCACCTTTGGATATGAGGATGGATAATAAAATATCACTTACTGCAAAAAAATTAGTTAACACATTATATCAAGAAGAACTAGCAAATTTAATATACAATTTTGGTGGAGAAAAAAAATCAAGATTAATTGCCAAAAATATCATTAATTATAGACAAAAACAAAAAATTGAATCTACTTCTCAATTGGTGCAAGCAATTGGACTAACGAAATACAATGATAAGATTCACTTTGCAACCAGAACATTCCAGGCACTTAGAATTTCAGTGAATAACGAATTAGAAAATTTAAAAAACACCCTAAAAAAATTACCTAACTTTTTAAAAAACGGAGGAATTATTTCTGTAGTAACATTCCATTCTCTTGAGGATAAAATAGTTAAAGATTTTTTTAAAACCATGAGCCTACAAAGTAATTTTGAACGAATTAATAAAAAAGTAATAATACCTAAATATGCAGAAATAAGATCTAATCCTAGGGCAAGGTCAGCCAAATTAAGAAGTTTGAGGAAAATACATGAAATCTAAAACCCCATTACTTTTTATAATCTATAGCACTTTATTAGTTATAAGTATTATTTCACTTTTTTCTATTAAATCAAAAGTAATTTCTGGAAATAAAGAATTAAATTGGCTTAACAGTCAAATATTACAAGAAACAAATAATATTCAAATATTAAATGCTGAATTAGCATATTTAACAACTCCTGAAAGAATAGACATTTTACAACAAAAATATTTGAATCTTCAAAAAATTGAACAAAAGCAAATTGAAACACTTGATGATAAATGAGTATACCTAAAATAGTACATTTTAATGAAAAATCAGACTGCAGTACTCTTAAAATAAGTCATAAAAGAGTTCAAATAGTATTTTTTTGCATGCTAACTACTCTTATTATATTAGTTCTTAGATTATTTGATTTATCTATTTTTAGCTATGTAGATTTACAAATAGATGATAAAAAAGAAGTTCTGTATAATATAAGAAAAAATATCGTTGATAGAAATGGTATTATATTAGCTTCAACATTACCCACAGCATCAGCATATATATATCCTAAACATTTTTTAAACCCTGTCAAATCATTAAATAGAATATCAGAAGTTCTGAATATCAATGTTAAAGAATTAGAAGAGCGACTTATTAATAACAAACATTTTGTCTGGCTAAAGCGTCATTTAACACCTACTGAGCAACAAAAATTACATAATTTAGGAATCCCAGGAATATATTTTATAAATGATCAAAAGAGAATTTACCCACAAAAAAATCTATTTTCACATATTGTAGGGCTAGTTGACATAGATAACAATGGTATATCAGGATTAGAATCATTTTTTGATGATCATTTAAAAAATCCATCAAATACTGAGAACATACAAACTAGTTTAGATACAAGAATACAATATATTGTTAAGCAAGAATTAAATGATGTAATTAAATTACATGATGCCATAGGGGGTACTGCAATAGTTATGGATGTAAATTCAGGAGAGATAATAAGCTCAGTAAGTTTACCAGATTTCAATCCACATAATACAAAAAACGTAAAAAATAAAAAGCTTTTTAATCAGGCTACTCTTGGAGTTTATGAAATGGGCTCAGTATTAAAATCTTTAACCCTGGCAATTGGAATTGACTCTGGAGAAATTTCTTTAAATGATTCTTTTAATGTTTCAACACCAATTAAAATTGGTAATTATAGGATAGGTGACTATAGAGGTGGGAAAGGTGGATTACTTTCTATACCAGAAATATTAATGTATTCTTCAAACATAGGAGTAGCTCATATTATACAGGAAGTTGGTATCACAAAGCAAAAAGAATATTTCAAAAAACTAGGTATGCTATCAAAAATTCATGTTGAAGTTCCAGAAAAATCAAATCCCATATTTCCATCTGATAAAAGATGGAAAGAATTGCGTTCTATTACTATGAGTTATGGACATGGAATCTCAATGACTCCTATACATTTGATTCAAACTTTTTCAGCGATTGTAAACAGCGGCATATTTAGAAAAGCCACAATAATAAAAAATCAAAATAAAGAAGACAATGGCAAACAAATATTTAAACCATCAACATCTATATTAATGAATAAAATATTACGATTATCTGCAACTAAAGGCTTTGCCAAAAGAGCAAATTCTGATCAATATTTAGTAGGAGCTAAAACAGGAACTGCAGAAAAAATTGTAAATGGAAGATATCATAAAAAATTAAATATTGCATTATGTGTTGCAGCTTTCCCAATAAATAATCCAAAATATTCCATACTTATATTAGTTGATGAGCCCAAACAGAATAAAATCAATCATGGATTTGCAACAGGTGGCATGATAGCTGCACCTGTAATATCTAAGATTACAAATAAAATTGCACCAATCCTTGGTGTAGCACCAATAAACCATAATGATCCAAATGTAATAAAGGCACTATACGTTAACTACAAACCTATGTATAAAAGATTTGCTAAACGTTAAGTTTACTTTAGCTTGAAAAAAGTACAGTACTAAAAGCTTAAAAAAACTAATTTAAATTAATATAGTTTTTATATAACTATACTATACTTTAGTTAATCATGATCAGAAGGGGTTGGCACCACATGTTTTATAGCATCAAAAGGATCTAAAGAAGGATTTTCATATAAATTAATAAGAGCACCTTGAAATTTAGAATCATAGCCACATTTTTTTTATAAAAATCATCATCTTCCATACTAGTCCTGGCCAAACCTAAACAAAAATCCCCATGTTCTGTAAAAGGATTAAGTGGTTTTTTATAAGCACAAAACTCTTCTACTTCTACTTCTACTTCCACACCTCTATTTCTAAGTATTTCCAAAACATTAAAATGACTACTACCTGCTAAAATAATAATATAATCTGAACTTTTATTACATACCTTAGTTAATTCATCAGCCATAAACTTATCTCTATTATGTATAGATTCTGAATCAGTAGGTTTATATACTTCTTCAAATTCATCTATCTCATTTTTTGGCATATCTAAATAAACAGTGCTCATTTGCAAAAATGTTACGCAAAGATAGTAAAAACCTATTAATTGTAAAATAATTTAATTATATTCTTCCTTAATTTTAGCTAAGATTTCATCTTCTACATCTATATTATTACCACTAGCCTGAGCATACTCAGAATTTCCACCACCTTTTCCATCAATAATACTAAAACAAGATTGAATAAGCTCTTTTGCATTGTACTTATTAGAAATATCTTTTGTTACACCAATAAGTAACGAGGTTTTATTATTTTTTTTATCAGTATTAACTAAAATAATTATCGATTTATTTTTAGACTTCAAATTATCATAAAGCCCTTTCAAATTCACCTTTTCGTTATCTATTTTTAATAACAAAATTCTTATATCTTCAACATTAATTTCTTCTAATCTATTAAGAAGCAATTCATTTTTATATTTTTCATTAGATTTTACTAGGTCTTTAATCTGATTTTGCAAATTAACTATATTATCTGATATCTTTTCTTCACTACATCTTAATAATCTCGATATTTCTTCACTTTTATCAGCTTTATCTCTAAAAAAGTTTAAAGCCTTAATTCCTGTTAAAGCTTCAATTCTCCTAACACCAGAAGATATAGATTCTTCAGATGCAATTGCAAAAACTCCTATATCTCCAGTATTTTTAACATGCGTACCACCGCATAATTCTATAGATTCACCCATAGATACTACCCTAACCTCTTCATCATATTTTTCACCAAATAAAGCCATAGCACCAGATTTTTTTGCATTATCTATATCCATTAAATTAGTAGAAACATTGGAATTTAACATAATGATTGAATTTACCCTTTTCTCAACATTTTTTATCTCATTCTTTGTCATCGCTTTATTATGTGCAAAATCAAAACGCAATTTATCATAACTTACTAATGATCCCTTTTGAGTAACATGTTTACCTAAAATATCCCTTAAAGCAAAATGTAAGATATGAGTTGCAGAATGATTAGCTTTAATCAAATTTCTAAGATTATAATCAACCAAAAGCTTAATTTCATCACCGACGTTTATATCATCTTTTAAACAAACATAATGACCATGAATTTTATCAGCAAATTTTTTGGTATCATAAACTTCGTTATCATTTATATACCCTCTATCACCAATTTGCCCACCAGATTCTGCATAAAAAGTAGTTTGATCAGTTACAATTATAACATCTTCACCTGTACTTGCTTTTTTCATCAACTTATTATCTTTTATAATTGCTTGCACTTTGCCAACATAACTACCATCATCTTTTCTAATAAACTCTGTACCCCCAAATTTATCATATATATCAAACCAAATAGAGGAAACATCCTTTTCTCCACTACCACTCCAAGCTGCTCTTGCTTTTCTTTTTTGCTCTTGCATAGCAGATTCAAATCCATCATAATCTAATTTTATTTTTTTTTCTTTTAAAATATCTGCTGTTAAATCTATAGGAAATCCATAAGTATCATATAATTTAAATACTTTAGAGCCATTTAAAAATTCTCCATCAGATAAAGTATCAATTTCTTCTTTTAAGTATTTCATTCCTATTCTCAAAGTTTCTCTAAACCTTTCCTCTTCTATATTTAATGTTGAAGTTATTAAATCACTTGCTTCTTCCAATTCTGAATAAGCATCATTCATCTCATTAATAAAAATTGGCGCTAATTTACTCAATAAATTACCCTTGTATCCAATATTATGAATATGCCTCATTGCTCTTCTTAATATTCTCCTTAAAACATATCCCCTACCCTCATTTGATGGTAAGACACCATCTGCAATTAAAAAGCATGAAGAACGAATATGATCTGAAATTACCTTGCTTGAAACAATTTGATTAGTATTACCTGAAATCTTTTCAACAGAATCTATAAGTTTTTGGAAAATATCAATTTCATAATTACTATTAACTCCTTGCATAACAGCAGTAATTCTTTCTAAACCCATGCCTGTATCTATTGAAGGATTTGGAAGTTGTATTTGCTCACCAGAATCTAATTTTTCATATTGCATAAAAACTAAATTCCAAATTTCTATAAATCTATCACCATCTTCATCCTTAGTACCAGGCAATCCTCCAAAATATTTATCCCCATGATCGTAAAATATTTCAGAACAAGGTCCACATGGCCCAACATTGCCCATTGACCAAAAATTATCATCAGTTTTAATTTTAATAATTTTTTCATCATTAAAATTACTAATCTTTTTCCATAAGTTATATGCTTCTTCATCATTGTGATAAATAGTTATATATAGTTTTTCCTTATTAATACCTAATTCTTTAGTTAAATATTCCCAAGCATAAAAAATTGCTTTTTCCTTAAAATAGTCTCCAAAGGAAAAATTACCTAGCATTTCAAAAAACGTATGATGCCTAGCAGTATACCCCACATTCTCTAAATCGTTATGCTTACCACCTGCACGAATACATTTTTGAGAAGTAGCAACTCTTGGGTATTTTATATTTTCTTTGCCAGTAAATTGATTTTTAAACTGAACCATCCCTGCATTAGTAAACAATAAAGTAGGATCATTGTGAGGAACAAGCGGAGATGATTTTAAAATTTTATGATCATTTAGTTGAAAAAATTTCAAAAAGGACTTTCTAATATCATTAAGCAGCATCAACTCAAAAGCAAAAAATTTATTTATAGCAATTGTATAATATAATCTAGTTTATAGGTAAACAAAAAAGCCATATCAATTATAATAAATTCAATAACGATTTAATCAATGATATCAATTTCAGTATTGCAATGTAGTTAATAAAGATTTATTCTCATACTATAAGTAGTAGAGATATAATTTTATGAAAAAATTTAAAATTCCATGTACATTTTCAGGAAAAACATCTCCAGTAACCTTTTACATAGGTGCACCTGAAAAAGATCATCATCCTATTCAATTTCAAGCCGATTGGCTTTCTAAAGAAAGAGGTGGCACTGTTCCTCCAGATATTATGAAAAGCCTAGAAGAATTAAAAGCTTTATCTGAAAAAAATGGAGTACCTTTTGAAGAATTATGCAGCTATGCTTTAGAATCTATTGAAAAAGGCCAATCTATTGAAAAAAACAAACAGCAAGCAGTTACTTCAGATCAGAAAGAGAAAAAGTAACTAACTTTATTTAAAAAGAATATTGGTATTTTACATATAGCTAAATAACTTTAATAGAAGTAAATTAACCCGAACCGCAGTTAAGAAATAAGAAATTTATAATGAATCTTATCATGATGAAGTGCAGTGTATATCTAGATTGCCACTGATGCCTATCATCATCCTCGCAATGACGTTTTTATTTTTGTCATCACGAGGTTGCATAGCAACCGTGGTGATCCATAATTGTTGTAATTCACACCAGAACTAGTCATCACGAGCCACGTTAGTGGCGTGGTGATCCAGAATTATTACCTTAATTACATTTGTTAATAACTTTCCTATCCTGGATTGCCGCGAGCATTAAAATGCTCTCGCAATGACTGTATTGCTAACAAAATTGTATTCAAGTGTTTGTATATAGCACTTCTTTTGCCTCTTACAAAGCAATTCTTATCTGCAGCTCAGGTTAAATTATAAGGAATTAGCAATATTTAACTTGAAAAAACATATAAATACTATAATTTTAACCTTTAAAATTAATCAACATTATCAATTAAATGAAAAATCTAAAGTACAGCAAGTTTGCTCTTCAAGTTATAATTTCATTTTTATTAATAATGTTAGTAACAAGGATTTGCCTTATTACTCAAAGCATATTTCTTGATCAAATAAACTTTAATATCTTTGAAATATCAAAAATACTATTGTTAGGTGAGTTAAATGATTTATCTACACTTTTTTATATCTTAACACCAATATCAATAATTTATTTACTTTTACCTACTTTTTTATTAAAAACCAAAATTAGCAATCTTATTGGCAAACTATTTATCTTCGCTTATATATATGGATTACTATTTAACTTAGTAGCAGAATACTTTTTTTGGGATGAATTTGGAGTTAGATATAATTTTATTGCAGTAGATTATTTAGTATATCGTAGAGAAGTCACAGGCAATATATATGAATCATATCCTCTTATAAAAATCTTAATTGCCATTGCTATTTGTGTATCAATAATTTATTTTTTCATTTCTTTTCTAACAAAAAGATTTAATTTTAAAAATTTTCCTAAATTCTTTATTATAAAAACATCAATATTGCTAATATTATTTCTTAGTGCCAGTTATTATTTTAATCCAAAAAACTTCACATACAGTAAATTCAGTAATAATAATTACGCAGCCAATCTCTCTTATAATGGCTTAGATAAGCTCTTTAGCGCATATAACAATAACATTCTTAGTTATAAAGATTTTTATATAAATTATAATAAAGATAAGATTTTAAAAAATTTAAGAGACAAACTATTATCAAAAAACAGCACTTATATCTCTAATGAGCTCACAAATATTACTAGGAATATAACCCCAGCTGATAAGAATAAACATAAATATAATATAGCTTTAGTCCTTGTAGAAAGCCTAAGTGCTGAATACTTGAAATATTTTGACAATAATGAGAATATTACACCATTCTTAGATAGCTTAACTTCTAAGAGTATTTTTTTCGACAATTTTTATGCTACTGGAACAAGAACTGTAAGAGGGCTTGAAGCAATAAGCTTGTCACTACCACCTTTGCCAGGAAATTCAATTGTAAGAAGACCTAACAATCAAAATTTATTCAGCATCGGCTCTGTATTTAAAAATTCTGGATATGAAAACAAATTTATTTATGGTGGATTTGGCTATTTTGATAATATGAATGCATTTTTTTCAAAAAATAATTTCAAGATTGTAGATAGAGCAAATTTCTCTAAAGAAGAAATTAATTTTTCAAACATTTGGGGTGTAAGTGATGAAGATTTATTTAATAAATTTATTAGTGAAGCCGATAAATCTTATAATTCTAAAACTCCTTTTTTCTCATTTATACTAACCACCTCAAATCATAGACCATATACATATCCAGAAAACAAAATTGATATTCCATCTGGAACAGGAAGAGCTGGAGCTGTAAAATATACAGATTTTGCAATTCAGCAATTAATAAATAACTCAAAAAACAAGCCTTGGTTTGATGATACGATTTTTGTTATAGTTGCAGATCACTATGCTGGCAGTGCTGGCAAAACTCAAATCCCTATACAAAAATATCATATACCATTATTTATCTATGCACCAAAAATTCTTAAGCCTGAAGTAATACATAACATTTCCAGTCAAATTGATATAGCACCTACTTTAATGGGAATCTTAAATATACCTTATAAAAGCAAATTTTTTGGCAAAGATATTATAAATTCTACAGCTAATAGAGCTTTTGTAAGTACATATCAAAAAGTAGGATACTTCTCTAATAATCAATTAACAATACTTGGACCAAAAGAATCATATTGGAGCTATAAAGTAGATCAAAATTTTACTCAAAAACCAAACACCATAGATCAAAATCATCTATTTGATGCAGTAACATTTTACCAATCGGCTAGCTATCTACTTAATAATCATTATTTGAAAGAATAAATTTGTTGCTTTTAATAAGATTTGTTATTCTGTTAGTAATAACCAAAATAATAAGTTTTTAAATGCCTAAATACCTAAAATATTCTAGTGGCATAATTATTGCCATAGCTGCCATTTTAATTATTATACCATTTTTTATCCCCTTATCACATTATAAAGGCATAATTCAATCTGAATTTAAGAAAAAAACTGGATTAGATATAGTTATTGAAGGAAATTTGAATTTATCTATTATACCTCAGCCTAGAATTAAACTTGAAAAAATAAAAATTCCTTCTCAACTTAAAACAAAGCCTCTATTAGATCTTAACAATGCAACAATCAAATTATCACTTAGCAAACTATTTATCGGCAAAATTGCAATATCTTATATAGAGTTGGATCAGCCGACAATCAATTTGGAAATGCTAAGTGATGGTAATATTAATTGGAAATTACCCAATATAAAACCCAATGATATAAATGAGTCTAAAAGCATAAACACTACAAACAAAAATTCTCATATTATAAAGCTTCCTATTCCTTTGAATCAAATAACAATTAAAAATGGGCAATTTAATTATTTAAAAGAGAATAAACTTACCAAATTAGAAAAAATAAATTTAAATCTACAGTTCAGTAGTACTACAGGACCAATAAAATTCTCAGGCAACTTTAACTCATTAGAACAATATTTTAGCTTAAGCGGAATAATAAAGCAGCTAAAAAATAACATAAATCTTACAACTGAAATCAATGCTTTAGAACAAAAAATTAACCTAATAGGAGACTTAAACCTAGATCAATTTATTTTTAATGGCAACATGATGTTACAAGGTAGCCTTAAAAAACTGCTTAATATTTCTAACCTACCAAAAAATACACCTAAAAATTATAAAATAGAGGCAAAAATTAATGGCACTAAATCAGAAGCTAATCTTAATTCGATAATTTTAACTTTAGGAAAAACCAAAGGTAATGGCAAATTGAATTATAATATCAAAAATAACAAAGGTAATCTTTTTTTAAAGATAAATCCAGGTACAGTAATAATTGACTATGCAATTAAAAAATCTTCATCTAATTCTCTAGAAAATTCAATTAATTTACAAGCACAGAATATCTCTCTTTTATTAAATACTTTAGGTTTTAATTTTCCAAAATTATCTAAGATTATTAGCCAAAAACTTTCATTTAATACAAAAGTTAATTATGCCGTACAAAAATTAACATTTGATAATTTTATATTTAAATCTGGTAATTCTGTATTACGTGGTGATATAGGAATTCAAAATCCAGGATATAATCCAATATTTAACTATAATATTAAAATTGATGCAGGATCTAACTTAACTAATCTTCTTAATGTTAACTTACCCTTTAACACATATAATCTCAGTATTATGGGAGACTCTATAATTAATGGCAAAGATATTAAAACTAATACCCAAATCTTTATTGATAAATTAAAATCAAATATTACAGGAAATATAAATTTAGATCAGGGTATAAAACCTTCATTAAAAATAGAGATTTTAAGTGATGATTTAACAAAATCTATAATGCATCTATTTAAAGTTAACTTACCAAAACTCTATAATTTAAAACTCTCTACATTAATAAATGGCGACTTTAACCAAAAAATAGATATTATTTTAAATAAATCCACAGCAAAAATTGGAAAAGATACTGTTATTCTCAAAGGAAATTCAACAATTACACTTAATACTAAAAAACCATTTGTATCAACAAATCTAGCAATTTCAGAACTCAATCTTAACAATTTAATTTTGAAATCAAATACTAACCACAGCCAAAAATTAAAAAGTGAGATTAATAATCACTGGTCTACTAAAAAAATTGACCTATCTTCATTTGCAGCTATGGATGGAAAATTTGCTTTGGATATTGAAAAATTAACCTATGGATCATTAATATTTGATAATATTAAAACCAAAGCACAACTTGAAAATGGCAAATTCAAAATTAATTCATTTAATGGTAACCTTTATGGTGGTCAATTGAATGGCTTTGGCTCCATCTCAAGTCTAACAAATAGACAAATTGACATCAATATGACACTAAAAAATGCACATTTAAAAAATATTATTCCTGAAAACAATAAATTTAAAATAACTCAAGGCTTACTTAGCTTCACTGCAAATCTAAAATCAGAAGGTGAAAATCAATCTCAATATATTAATAACATTATTGGTAACATAAATTTTAACGCAAGTAATGGAAAAATAAGCGGAGTAGATTTACAAAAAATACTCAATGCTCTAAAACAAATAAAAAATCCTGAAGAAATATTAAATTTACTATATTCATCTTTTTCAAAAGGAGAGACCCTATTCAATAACCTAACAGGCAGATTATTATTTAAAAATGGTATAGCAGATTTACAAGATTGCAAACTCATAGCACAAGGAGCAAATGCGACTGCTATAGGTAAAATCAATTTACCAAATAATAATATTGATATCACAACAAAAATAGATATCGCAATTCAAAAAGTCCCAGCTTTTAAAGTTATAACTTATGGAAATCTTGATAACCCGTCTTATAAATTAGATACAAAATCTCTCAAAAAATACCTAATGCAAAATTTAGCAGTTAATATAATTGGTAATTTTACCAATGCTAAAGATAAGCCTGAAAATTTTATAAAAGATATTTTTAGCAATATTGCGAATTGAAAATTTATTTAATTTTTGATTTATTCTTTAAATTCACTTGTTTAGATCTTGCAATTGCTAAATCATTTTTATCAATATTTTTTGTAATTACGCTACCTGCAGCTATCATTGATTTCGAATCTACTTTTATAGGAGAAATAATTGATGTATTAGAACCTATAAATACTTTTTCCCCAATAACGCTATGGTGTTTATTTTCACCATCATAATTACAGAAAACTGTTCCCGCTCCAATATTAACATCATCAGATATAGTAGCATCACCTATATATGATAAATGACCTGCTTTAACATTATCCATCAAAATTGAATTTTTAATTTCAACAAAATTCCCTATTTTAGAATTATTACCTATTTTTGTATTAGGCCTAATTCTTGCAAAAGGACCTATAACCACACCTTTGTCGATAGCCACACCTTCAATATGTGAAAAAGATTTAATAACCGACCCTTGATTAATGACCGTATCTTTCCCAATAAATACACTAGGATAAATTATAACATCATTTTGCACTTTAATATTATTTGCAAAGTAACTACTTTCAGGGTTTATCACTGTAACACCACTATTTAATAATCTTTTTGCAATAAGCTTTTGATTATAATATTCTGCATTAATTAATTGCACCCTATCATTTATACCCATTACTTCAGATTCATCAGCTACAACATATGTGCATACCTTTTTGCTTAAAACAGCATATTTTACAATATCAGTTAAGTAAAATTCTTTTTGACTATTATAGTCCATATTGTGATTCTCATTTAAAAATCCTTCCACAATATGTTTTTTAGCTAATATAATTCCTGAATTACACAACCTTATCTGTTTTTGTTGATTATTAGCATCTTTATCTTCAATAATTTCAACTACTCTATTATTATCCTTAGAAATAACTCTACCATATCCATCAGGATTCTTTGCATTAAATCCAACAACACATAAATCAGCACCTGTGTCGATCTCATTATACATGTTCATAATCGTATTTTCTGTAACAAATGGTGTATCACCATATAATATAAGTACTAAATCATTAATTGCTGTCATATTATTACATGCTACTTTAACTGCATCACCTGTTCCTAACCTTTGCTTTTGAAGAATTGTTTTTAATTTATATTTAATAGCAAAGTCTTTAAATGTTTGATGATTTTGCAATTCTTCATTAATAACAATATTAAGCGAATCAGCATTAACTACAGCAGCTAAATTTATTACATACTCAATAATTGGCTTTAAGCTAACTTCATGCAACACTTTTGGAATAGAAGATTGCATCCTTTCTCCGTTTCCTGCAGATAATATAATAATTGTTGGTTTAAATTTTCCTTGCATATTTTATAAATATTCCTTATTTATTTGATTGGTTATCTAAAGTTTACAAATTTTATGTTAAAATTTTCTAAGTGGCAATTAGTTAGTATAATTATCATAATATTACTTTCAATCTATTTTTCTATTCCAACTTTTTTTTATAATTTAAAAAAAATTAACTTCATACCACAAGAAAAAATAAATTTTGGACTAGATTTAAAGGGCGGAGTATCTCTTACAATACAGGCAAATTTAACAGATTATATTAAAGAAAAATTTACACAGCATACAAACCAGATTAAAAATAAGTTAATAAATAATAATATTAATTTCAATGACTGGGAAGTGAATGATAACTTATTAAAATTTACTATTACTGAAAATAATAGTAAAATAGATAAAGTAAGGAAACTACTTATAACTAAAGATTTTGATATTAAAAACTCTGATAATCAAATTATTATAAAATTTAACAATGACTATATTCACAAATTAAATTCTGATGTTTTAAAACAAAGTATAGAAGTTATTCGTAAAAGAGTAGATTCAGTAGGAACAAAAGAAGTTGAAATTCAAACAATTGGTAATGATAAAATATTATTGCAAGTTCCCGGTATAAACAATCCTGATGAAATAAAGAAAATCATTGGCAAAACCGCAAGATTGACTTTTCACATGGTAAAAAACAAAGTAGCAGAAAACTTAACTGATTCTGAAAAAATTGCTTTGTTAATTAATTCTAAAATCCTATCATTAGAAAATAGTACTGAATCATTAATTATAGATTCACAACCTTTAATGACTGGAGATATGCTTGAAACTGCATATATTTCACAAGGAACATTAGGTGAGCCAGTGATAAGATTTAAATTAGACAACTTAGGTAGAGAAATTTTTGCAGACATTACAACTAATAACACCGGAAAAATGCTAGCTATTGTATTTGACGAAAAAATAATTAGTTATCCAATGATAAATGAGCCGATTTTAGGTGGCGAAGGTAATATTTCAGGAAGTTTTACCCCTGAATCAGCTTCTGAATTAGCACTATTACTTAGAGCTGGATCCTTACCAGTACCACTTGAAATTACTGAAGAAAGATTAGTAGGTCCAACACTTGGAATTGAATCAATAAAAGCAGGAATAAAAGCTTGTATAATAGCAGCTATATTAGTTTTTATAATAATGTTAGCTTATTATAAGTTATTTGGACTTATAGCAAATTTTGCATTAATTATTAATTTTATAATGATGATTGCTATACTTTCTATTTTTAATGCAACATTAACATTGCCTGGAATTGCTGGAATAGTACTAACTTTAGGCATGGCAGTTGATGCTAATGTTTTAATTTTTGAAAGAATTAAAGAAGAATTAAAAAAAGGAATGCTACCGTTAAATGCCTTACATAATGGCTATCATTATGCTTTTATTACAATTTTTGATTCAAATACAACAACAATTTTTGCAGCAATAGTATTATATATATTTGGCACAGGGCCAACTCAAGGATTTGCAATAACTTTAATAGTAGGAATTTTATGTTCTATGTTTACATCTATTTCAGTTACAAAGATAATAATAACTTTATGGTATAAAATAAAAAAACCAAAAAATATTAGTGTTTAGAAAATTATAATACGTGATAAAAAAATTAAAAAAGAAATTTTTAAATATATCTCTTAAAAAGAAGTTCATTATTTTAATAGCTGGTATAGCAACTATTTCTCCTATTTTTTTAATTGGAATTTTATCACTAATATATTATTACATTGGAATTGAATCATTATTTAATGATCAAGTGAGCAAAGCTGTTTCAGACACTGTTAATGTAGCAAGGTTATATTTAAAAGAAAATAATGAAAAAATAAAATTTGAATTACTTCAAATTGAAAAAATAATAGAAAGACAAATTAAAGTCATAGATGAGAGTACTGAGTTAAATCAAATACTAGAAGAACAAGTTAGAAGCAGTTCTATTTCTGAAGCGATAATATTTACGAAAGATGGTGTAATTGCTAGAAGCTCACTTAGTTTTTCACTAATATCTCAAATTCAAAAAATTACCCCTGAAGATTATAATAAAATTTATGAAGAAAAAGTAGTGTTATTAGAAAACCAAGATGGAGATAAAATAAGGGCCATAACAAAATTAGATAGTATTTTTCGCAGTGATGTATATTTATTAATTGGTAAATTTATTGATAAAGAAATAGTAGACTATCTTAAAAAAACCCAAGATTCAAAAAATAAATATTATTATCTGCTTGCAGATCTAAAATTTACAAAAAGAAACTTACAAATTGCCTTTATTATTATTTCTTCTTTAATGTGTCTTTTTTCATTTATTATTTCTGTAAAATTAGGAAACATAATTGCAAATCCACTTAATAAACTTTTAAATGCCACTTCAAAAATAAAATTAGGTGATTATTCGATTAGGGTACCAGAGAAAAATTCAGAAGACGAAGTATCACAACTTGCTAAAGCATTTAATAAAATGACACAAACCATTGAAGCGCAGCATAATCAGATTAAAGCAGCATATAAAAATATAGATGAAAGAGTAAAATTTATAGAAACAGTTTTAAAAGAAATATCTTCTGGAGTAATAGCTTTAGATAGCAGTGGCTATATTTCATTATATAACAACTCAGCAAAAAAATTACTCAATTTAGAAGATAACAATCTAAATCAACATATCTCTAAAATTATACCTGAAATTAATCTTTTGATTAACAATTTATTAAATGCTCCACAAGACATTCTAAATGAAAATTTAATTATAAAAAGAAAAGGTAAATCTATACACTTATTTATAAAGATAGGTGCTGTAATTATAGAAAATAAAATTAAAAATATAGTTATTAGTTTTGAAGATATTACACAATTAGTCTCAGCACAGAGAGAAGCAGCATGGTCTGATGTGGCAAAAAGAATTGCGCACGAAATAAAAAATCCCATAACTCCCATTCAACTTTCTGCTGAAAGATTACAAAGTAAATTTGCTAATCTAATTGAAAAAAAACATTTAAAAAATTATAATAAATATATAAATACAATAATTAGAAATGTTAATGACATCCATTCAATAGTAAGCGAATTTATTCAATTTGCCAGAATACCAAAACCAAAATTAGCTAGCTATAATATTAATGAAATAATTAACGAAGTCATTTTTAGTCAGAAAAACATATACAAAGAAATTAAATATTCATTTGATTATAACATACAGAACAATAATGTTTACTGTGATAAAACTCAAATTACACAAGTTCTAACCAACATTGTTAAAAATTCAGCAGAATCAATTATATCAAGTGATAATAATAAAGGCACTATTAAAATAAAAATAGAAAAAGTAAATGATGAACATATTAAAATAATAATTGAAGATAATGGTGGGGGTATAAATACAGATTTAATTGATAAAATTACAGAACCATATATAACAACTAAAAACACAGGAATGGGTTTAGGATTATCAATAGTAAAAAAAATACTTGAAGATCACGAAAGTAAATTACACTTATCAAATACTAAAGACGGACTAAGAATTTATTTTAACTTAAAAACTAATAAAAAAAATGATGTATAAAAATAATAAAATACGTGGGATAGGGTACATGATATTAAATTCCTTTGCACTATCTTTAATATACATATTAATGAAAAAACTCACAGTGGATTTAAACTCAAGTCAAGTTGTATTTTTTTATAAACTATGTTGTTTAATTGTAATTCTACCATGGGTTTTTAGTGAAGGATTACAAATATTAAAAACTCAACAATTGAAACTTCATATTATAAGAGGTTTTTTTAGTGCTGGTGGGTCATTGTTTTTTATGTATTCATTGCAATATGTAAAGGTTGTTAATGCAACAGCTTTGGCGTATCTAGAGCAAGTTTTATGGGCAGTAATAGCTATCTTGTTTTTTAACGAAAAATTCTCTTATTCAAAATTTATTGCAATATTTATAAGCTTTCTAGGAGCTTTAGCAGTAATATATCCTGGTTTAATTAATTTATCTTTTCCTTTTTTTGATTTTAGTAAAATATCAATTGCAGATTATAATAAATATTATACGTTTACATTACTTGCTGTAGTTAGTTGGACTGCAAACAGCACTTCAGTAAAAATTTTAGGCAAAACTGCTAAAAATAAAACTCAAGCTTTTTATTCTTTATTATTTTCTTCATTATTCGCTTTTCCAGTAGCATTTATCAGTTGGAAATATGTTGATTTTGGCCTTAATATACCAATACCAAATGGATTTACTTCATTTAGTATAATTGGATTTAAATCTATATATTTTTTATATTTTTCAATTATTACCATATGCTATGTTACACATTCTGTAGCTTTTTTCAAGGCACTGAAAAAAGCTAATATGTCTGCCCTTGCCCCATATCATTATCTTAAAATAATTTTTGTTGGAATTTTAGGATATATAGTATTTAAGCAAGAACCAGATAAATTAACTTATATTGGTTATATTTTTATTATTTCAGCTGGCATATTCTTAATTAAGCACGAACATACAGTAAATAAAGTCAAAAAAATATAGATTAATTATAATAATTCATTTATTCTTTAACTGATGAAAAAAATTCTAGAGTACTGAGGGGTATTTGTTTTTAATATTAATTTTTTTCTCCTTTTTTAATAAATTATTTATATGCACGAACTTTTTTCAGAAGATATTAAAATTCAAATTGCTAAACAGTTTAATAAAAAACCTAAAGATGGTATTAACGCTATTATACGTTTTTGTGATGAAAATGGTATTAAGAATGTTGATAAACAAATAGCAGAATTTTTTATTGAACAAAAGGAAAATTTAGATTTAGAAGCTGTAGGAGATTACTTAAGTGGTGAAAATATTTTCAATCAAAAAGTATTAGAAGCTTTTACACAACAATTTAACTTCCAAAATAAGACTTTTACTGAAGGATTAAGAGAATTTTTGTTTAGCCATAAATTACCTGGAGAAGCACAAAAAATTGATAGATTAGTAAAAAGTTTCAGTGATGTCTATTATGGTCAACAACAAGAATCAGCTCATGAACAAATTTTTGCTGATGCAGATGCAGTATATGTATTAGCATTTCAAACAATAATGTTAAATACAGATTTACATAATTCTGCAATAAAAGATCATATGTCTATTGACAGTTTAAAACAAAATTTAAGAGGTGTTAATGGGGGAGAAAATTTTCCTGATGAATTTTTACTAGGTTTATATGAAGAAATCAAAGAAAATCCATTTGAATTTAATTTTACAAAAATATCACCTGGTATACAAATGAAAACAAGCCTTTTAGATTATGATCAAACTTTTAAGTCTTTAAAAACTTTTATGAATGAAGCAGGCAATGGCCAATTAAAAAATGTGTTTCCAAATATTTCAAATGCTGACTCTCTAGAAGCACAAGTAGATAAGCCTAGATCATTACTAGCAAACCTAATGGGATATAATGGCACTCTAAATTTGACAGATAAGGAGACTGGAGCTAAATGTTCTGTACAAATTTATGAACCAAATATATTTTCAAAAATTTTATTTAATGATAAACCCAAAATAATAATACAACCATTAGGGGATGAAAATCAGGATCATTCATTAAAATTGGCAGCACAAGTAGCAGCATCTTTTAGAACTCCACCAGAAACCTTTAAATCAACTTATGGTTATGAAGCTGATTCAATGGAAAAGGAATATCGAATAAGTAAGAGTGCTATTATAAGCAAATCACATGTTAGTAATATAGAAAGTGGACAAATTACTAGTGGGAAAACACTATAAATAACTATTTCCATTTACTTAGAGAGATTAATAATTTTTTATATAACTTAATTTTATTACCAGTAAATTATATTTAGGGTTTTTACATAAAATAATAAAAAGCAAAATAAAATTTTAAAAATTTATTTTTTTAGCTTTTTATATTATTTCAAAATAACTGATATATTTTTGCACTACATCTTTGGATATATTCTTATAATTTTTAAAATCATAATTTATATCACTTAAAGTATATATTTGTTCTATTAATGTTATACAAAAATTTAGAAAAATTTCATTTGAAATTGACTGAGTAAAATTCATTGAATTATATCTCTCCAAATCATGAAGAAGTATAAGTTTTTCTATTTTTGACTCATCTATTTTAACTAATTTAACCCCATCATCACCTATTACTAAAAATATCTTATTATCAAATATAACAGGCAAATCATAATTTGAGTTTAATTCAAAAAATCTTTCATCATCTAATATGGTCAGACTATGTTTAAAATATACAGAAGAGATTGACAATTCAAATAGATCTAATAAATGATTAAAACCTATCTCTGATCTTAAAAATAATATATTTTTTAAGATTTTATTATAATCAGATAAAGATAAAAATAAATTATATTTTTCACTTAATTCATGTTTATCAATATCTTTATTTGATTGAAGCACATCAATATTTTCAAGATATAAATTTTTAAATTTAGAACATATAAGATTCTTAAATTCAGACAATATTAAACAAAGTGCAATAGATAAATTATTTTGTATAAATGAATAAATATAAAAATCGTATTTTGTTTTATCAGTTGTTTCTATTTTTAAATTTATTCCATCTATCAATCCTTGAAATTCTTTTCTAGTAAATTTCTTATTTATCATTGCTGTAAAAAAAGAGCTAATCTGAGCTGGTGTAGCACCACCTTTTAAAAAGGAATTTGAACATTTCTTCACATCCTTATAGCATAGCTCTTTGCTTTGCATTAATTGTTGAATAAAATCCTTTATAATCATGCTTTTACTTTATTTTTTTGAGTATTATAGCAATAAAGCCTGAAGAACAAATCAATATACAACTTATCCAAATAAAGTTTATCATGGGATTATATTGAATGTTTAGCATAATTTTTTTAGAATCATCTGGTGAATTTATTGAGAAATAAATATCATAAAAGAAATTACTAATCATATCAACCTCTACTGTTTGTTGTTTTTCAATTGGATAAAATCTTATTTCAGGATAAACATTTAAATCATCATTTACAGATATAACTGCAGTTTTTGTTAAATAATTAGATTCGGTTTTATAAATGACATTTTCTAACTTAATATCTAAATTCCTAAAAATCATTTTTTCATTTAACTCAAGTACACTCATCTTTTCATCTTTTAACCCATAAAACATAGATATTGAAAAAATTAATATTGCAAATCCTGAATGAGCAATTGAAACTGGTAATATTTGTAATTTTCTCGATTTAAAAATAAGGGTCAATGATATTATGAATAATAAAATTGAGCAATAAATTCCAAGAACTGAATATAATTTATTTATTTTAAAATAATATACAATTATAGATGTAGTTATTATAGAGATAACAAATGATATTACCTTACCCTTTCTTGCAAATATCTTAAATATATCATTTGTCCCTAAGGTACATAAAATTACCAATAAAAAAGTAATTGGAGTAATTAATGAATTATAATAATTACTATCAATTATTAAATATTTTCTAAAAAATACCTCCATAAACATTGGATATATAGTACCCAATGATACTATAATTGCAATTAATGATAGTACTATATTATTTAGTAATATGTATTTATTAGAAAAAGAACTTGCAGCATTATCTTTACATAATTTTTTAAAATTAACTGCATATAATAACAATGCAAATCCTGAAATCAGAAAAATTGATATTAATATAAAAAATCCTCTTTTAGGGTCTTGAGCAAATGAATGAACCGAAGCAATGGCACCAGACCTTACTATAAATGTTCCAATCATCACCAACGTAAATGTTACTATAGTAAGTAAAATACTCCAATTTAATTGCAATTTAGAATCTTCAGAAAATCTAATAGAGTGAATCAATGCAATTGCAGTTATCCAAGGCATAAGTGATGCATTTTCAACAGGATCCCAAAACCAAAATCCTCCCCATCCTAATTCTCGATAAGCCCACCAAGCACCTGATCCTATTCCTAAAGTTAAAAAACTCCAAGCATATAAAATCCATGGCCTGATAGATTTAATCCATTGATTTTTGTCTTTTAGTATTAGTACCGCCAATGCAGATGAAAAAGGTATTGAAAAACCTACATAGCCTAAATAAAGTATTGGCGGGTGAAATGAGACTCCTATATCTTGTAACAATGGATTCATTCCTAAACCTCTAATAGGTGCAGGTATTATCCTTTCAAAAGGATTAGATGTAAATAATGTATAAATTACAAATAAAAAACCTAAAATAGCTTGAAAAAATAATGTCAGGTTTTTTACAGGTATATTATCATTAGCAATAATAGCAAATAAAAAAGTTGGTATAGTAATTGAAATTATCCAAAGCAACATTGATCCTTCATGATTGCTCCATGAACCTGCAATTTTATATATAATTGGTTTTAGCTCGTGAGAATTATAAAGAACATTTAATACTGAATAATCAGATATTACATAACAAATTACTAGACATAAAAAACTTATTATTGTTGATATTGTTGTAATTCCCCATGAATACAACATAATATTTGCTTTATATTTTATAGGAAATATAAAATTAGTTATTACAAATAATAATGAAATTAATGATAGATATAGAAAAAAATTCCCAATTTCAGCATACATTTTTGCTCCAAAGCTTACGGATATTTTGTTTTTGAGTTATTTATAATACAAATATTATTTATATCCACATAATTAATGGATATAGAATATCATTATTACATTACATACCTAATAGCTTTAGCATGTGGATTTAAAATCCATGAAGCATATATTATAGCTTATAGCTCACAAATGGTTGATGATAATGACACTAAATATACTATATATGATAAGCATAATAAACAAATTTTGTATAAAAATTTCGTATCTTCAATTACTAAGAAAAATATATATCTTTATGACTTGAAAAAAATTTTAATACCTTTTCACTTTTTACCAGATATAACAACGAATAATATACGAAAAGATGGAATAAAACATAAATTTAACACAATAAAATATTCCAAACTGGCAAAATTTATTTTAATGCACGCATTAAAAAGTAAAAATTTGTATTGGATAGGTATTGCAACTCATGCATTTGTAGATACTTGGGCTCATCAAAATTTTATAGGAGAAAATTGTAGTTATAATGCTTTTAACAATGTACTGGCAAAATTTTCACCAAATATTGCACATTTAGATGCCTTAGATAAGCCTGATTTAGTTGGATTAATATGGAAAGATACAAGACTTAAGGATGAAAAAATTAATAATGTAACAAGATTTTCAGAAGCATCTACTATGTTAACAGAATTATATTTAAATTTTACTAAAAGATATAATTTTAATATTAATAAATTCCTATTCACTTTAAAAAAAATTATGAGCAACAATGAAAAAAACAATTATTTTGATGTAAAAATTATGACAAGCACTAGAATTAAAAAATATAATAAAATTGCCAAAATAATTTCAAATTTTGATATATTAAATTACAAAATCAATTATTGGAGAGATGAATTTTTTACTAAACTAAACAATAAAAATTATACTATAAAATCAAATGTATCTTTTAAATCTACAAGCTGGTTTAAATTTCAAGAATCAATTAAATTACACTGTAATTTTACCTTACAAACTTTAAAATTATTGAAAATAAATCTATAAGATTGACCATAAAAAAGTTTTTATATAGCATTTAATTTACATATCAACTATATCAATTTATTACAATGACAGTTTTGTTCATCTCTGGGAGCACTAGAAAAAATTCCTATAATACTAAATTAGTTAAATTTGCTTATAATTATTCTCTTAAAATTGCTCTTAATTCAAAAATAGTCAATTTAAATGATTTTGAAATACCCATTTATAATGGAGATTATGAAAATGAAAATGGTATACCTCAAGATGTAAAAAAATTAAAACAACTATTTATAAGTTGCAAAGCCTTATACATATCTACACCTGAATATAATGGCTTTTTTTCTCCTTTATTAAAAAATACATTAGACTGGTTAAGCCGCCCTGAACCAGGAGATGAAGTATCTTTAAGTGCCTTTAAAAATAAATTTGCAAGCATATCAGCTGCTTCTATAGGAAAATTTGGTGGAATAAGAGCTCTTCCACATTTAAGGCTTTTACTTAATAATTTAGGAGTAACTATTTCACATTATAATATAGCTATACCCTTTGCTGATAAAAATTTTAACCAGAAAGGAGAACTAAAAGATGAAAATTTAAAAAATGCACTTTTTAACTCAATTAACCATTTAAAAATTTTAATAAATGAATAGTTAATCTTCTTTAATTTAATTATATATTTTAATAAAAATTTAATTTTATTATTAATGTGATATATTTAAAGTTGAAAATATATAATAGGTAAAATTAAGTGAAGACATTGAAGTTATTTTTAATTAGCACACCATCTTGGGTGTATTGTTTGTTGTTGTATTATATTTGGAGTGAAATAAAATCTTCTAAAGATATATTGATTCAATTAAAAAAAATATTTATTGCTCCAATCATATTATTACTTTTATTCATACAAAATTTACTAACTTTAAACGAGATTGATATATTTATTATATACTCTTGCTTAATATCAATTTTTATAGGAATAACCACAAGTTATTTAATAATTATAAAACATAAATTTACTTATATTTATAATTTTAAAAATAATGAATTGAAAATTCCTTATTCTAAAGTTTCTTTTATTTATATGCTCTTATTGTTTTTTAGCACTTATTACTTTAAATATTTACAAATTATTGATAAGAGCATATTTGAAGAAAGTATTATAGAAGAATTATATATATCACTATTTGCAATTCTTGCTGGATTATTTATTGGAAAATCAATGGGATATTTATACAATTTTAAGAAATTGTTTTATCTAAATATCAAAAACACACATTTACTATCGTTAAAGTAGTATAAAGTACTTGAAGTTGTTTGTCGCTGTGATACTATTTATTTATACAATTTAAAGTGGTGATAAATATGAAAAGAACATACATCTCAATATTTACTTTTTTAACTTTATTCTTAACAATAACTTTTTATAATATAGAAATTATTAATGCTGATGATCCTAGTAAACAAACCGGGGATGATCCTGGCGCACAAATAGCTAATGTTTTATGTAATGTAATTAGTATAGCACAAGGTAATGTTGGTAAAACTATTGCTATATTAGTAATTATTTCCATTGCCATAGGACTATTTTTAGGTAAAATAACATGGGGCGTTGCTATAGCAGTTTCTGTAGGTATGGGAGTACTATTTGGCGCAAATTCTGTAGTAGAATTCATAGCTGCTGGAAAAGATGGAGCTGGTCCTTGCACTCAAAATAATAAATAATTGTTGATATCATAAAAAAATTATTTGATAAAAAAATAACTAAATTTTTAAATAAACCTAAGTTAAACAACGATGACTTAGGTTTATTATTACAATCTAAATTATTATTAAAAGACAATTTAGATTTTATACTACAGTCCCATACAGTCAATTCATCACTTTTTTATTCATTAAATCAATTAAATTTTATTAATGACTTTAAAAATAATTTAAAAATTGATTATAAATCACTTAAAGACTTTGATGAAGATAATATAGTTTTATCTAAAAAATATGACCTAATTATTAGTTTTATGTCGCTTCATTATAGCAATGATTTAATTGGATCTTTAATTCAATATAAAAATAATTTAAAAAAAAATTCATTATTTTTGGGAATATTATTAGGTGGCCATACATTAATAGAATTAAAAAGCTGTCTAATAAAAACAGATGAAAAATCTTATGGCAAAATATATCCTAGAGTAATACCAATGATTAACCCTCAAATAGTTACACAAATTGCTCAAAGAGCAAATTTAAAAAATCCTATAGTTAGTATTGAAAAAATTAAATTAAGTTATAATAACTTAAAAACACTGATACATGATATAAGATCACTAGGCCAAGCAAATTTTTTACAAGACCAATGTACACACTTTGACCATAAAAATTATTTTAATAATGTAGAAAAAACATACTTTAAAGATTTTTCAGAAAATAATAATATATATGCAACTTTTGAATTTATAATTATATTTTCCTCTAAAAACTAATAAAAATTATGTTACATACTGTTTTAACGAGTTAAAATTTTAAAAATATCTATCTTAAAAATAACCTATAAAATCATTGTGAATCAAAATATAAATACTTTTTCAAAGTTATTTAAAATAAATATTAAAATCTAAATGGAATTTTGTATATAAAACCTTTAGTCAATTTATTGATTTTGTTATTTATTTAAAGTACCTTAACAAATAAGCGCACGTTATTCATTAGTCCAAAATTTTAAATTGACACATAAAAGTCTATTTATTGTTTGGAGTTTAGGAGTAATTGTTTAATTTTATTAAGTGTTTTTAGGAGGTAGTGATGAATAAATTTGTATGGGCTATTATAACTATCATTGTTATAGCAGGCTTATCAATAAGTAGCATTAATAATATACCAAAATCAGAGGCTGAAGTTGAAGCAAGTGCTAGTCAGTTACTTAATCAATATAAAAGAAGGAGTGAATTAGTTCCTCAACTTGTTGAAGTAGTAAAAGGGGCTGCAAATTATGAGAAGACTACACTTGAAAATGTAATTAAGGAGCGTGCCAAAGTAGGTACAATAAAAATTTCTGCTCAAGATTTAAAGAATAATCCTAATCTAACTAAGCAATTTTTTAATGCTCAAACTAATATGGGATCTGCATTAACTAAACTTCTTGCTGTATCTGAGCGTTATCCAGAGTTAAAAGTAACTCAAAACTTTTCAACACTGCAGTCTCAAATAGAAGGAAATGAAAATAGAATTTCTGTAGCTAGAAGAGATTATATTAACTCTGTTAGAAATTTTAACATTTTAATAACTACATTTCCTGGCTTTATGTGGAATAAAATATTTTTCTCTCATGAAAAGTTAGCAAACTACACAGAAAGTGATTCTATAAAAGAAACACCAAAAATAGCTTTTAACTAAAATGAAAAAAATTAGATATTTATATTGTGTAATACTATGTTTTTCGTTTCTTACTGAGTCTAGTTTTGCGCTATCTTTTCCTACTTTAACTGGACGTGTAGTGGACCAAGCAAATGTTATATCTCCAGCTACAAAAGATCAACTAACAGAAATTCTTACAAATATAGAGAATACTACTACAGATCAAATAGTAATAGTAACATTACCAACTCTTGATGGTCATTCTATAGAAGATTACGGTTATAAATTAGCTAGGCACTGGGGTATTGGTCAAAAAGATAAAGATAATGGAGCTATAATTATTGTAGATGTGAATGAAAGATCTATACGCATAGAAGTTGGCTATGGTCTTGAAGCTAAACTTACTGATGCTGTGACATCAGAAATTATTCGTAATCAAATAGCCCCATCACTTAAAAAAGGAAATTATAATCAAGGATTATTAAATGCTGTAAATAAAGTCAAAGAAATATTATCTAAGGGTGATGTAAAAAATAAAAACTCTCAAGAAAGCAATTTTGAGATTAATTTGTGGGCTTGTATTATCTTCATTATATTTATCATTTTGTGGATTTGGGGTTGGCGTAGCATTAAAGGTAAAGGCAGAGATGGAGACGACTCTGGAGATTTTGGTAACAGTGGATTTTCTGATGATGATGGATTTTCTGGCGGCGGTGGCAGCTTTGGTGGCGGAGGTTCATCCGGAAAATTTTAGTTAACTTTTTGGCAATATACACAATAATATGTGGACCTTTGACAAAAAGTTGTTTTTATAATTTTTCCTTTTTTACAATTGAAACAATCTTTATTCTCTCTATTATATACCTTGAAATAGCTTTGAAAATTGCCAAGCATACCGTTAGGAGCGATATAGTCTTTCAAACTAGACCCTCCAGCAATTATAGCATTATTTAATATTATTTTTATACTTTCTATCAATATTTTTATCTCATGCGTATTCAAATACTTTACTGATTTGAATGGTGATATCTTAGCTAAATGTAAAATTTCATTTGCATAAATATTTCCAATACCAACAATATTTTGGTTATTCATTAAAAATTGCTTAATAGATGAATTTTTATTTTTAATTTTAGAAATAAAATAATCATAATTAAGATCTTTAGAAAACGGTTCAATTCCTAAATCTTTAAATAATTTATTTTGAAAAATATCTGAATTTTTAATAAATTGTACTAAACCAAATCTCCTAGGATCATTGTAAATGATCCTCTTATTATCTGATAAATGAAAAACTACATGATCATGCTTTTGATGCTTTTTATAAATTGAATTTTGAAACAATAATCTCCCTGACATTCCTAGATGTATAATTATAGATTTACCAAAATCAGTCTCAATAATTATATATTTTGCTAATCTATATACATTTATGATTTTAGAATCTAATAACTCTGTTTCAAAATTTTTAGTATACGATATTCTAAGATTATATTTGCTTTTATATATATAAATAATTTTACTATAAATTAAAACTTTTTTTAAACCTCTTACAATAGTTTCAACTTCAGGAAGCTCAGGCATAAATCTTTAATAAATACTTTGCAAAATTTATATCTCTTTTAATTTGTGATTGTAACTCCTCAACTATACTAAATTGCCTTTCAGGTCGTACAAAACTTATAAATTCTACTTTTATATCTTTCTCATAAATATCTTGACCAAATTCAAAAATATGCACTTCTAACATTCTTTCATGATTTTGGGAAAAGGTTGGTTTAACACCTATATTAGCAACTCCATAATATGAATTATCTTTCTGATCCTTTACTGTCACCCTAACTAAATAAACACCGTTCAAAGGATATACTAAATCTTTAATTAATTTTATATTTGCAGTTTTATATCCTAGCTTCCCAGCTAACTTTTTACCATAACAAACTACACCACTTATAAAATAGTATATACCTAAAATCTTTCTAACAGTTTCAACCATACCTTTAGCAATTAATTCCCTTAACTTTGAAGAAGAAACTTCAATATAATCTTTCTTATATTTATCTATGACTTCATAAAAAAAACCATAGTTATTAGAAGACTCAGATAAAAAATTAGCATTTCCTAATCTATTTTTACCAAAATGAAAATTATAACCTGTAACAACACCTTTAACATCAAATTTTTTGATTAAAATTTTCTCAACAAAATCACCATGAGACATATTCATAAATTCATGATCAAATTGAAAAATAAACATGTATTTTATGTCAAAATTTTTTAATAATTCAATTTTCTCAACATTATCAAAGATAAGTTTTTTCTTAATTTTAGAGTTTATTATACTATTTGGATGAGGATAAAAAGTTAATATCGCTGGAATCAAATTATTGTCTTTAGCTAATTTTATACATTGTAGTATTATCTTCTGATGTCCTAAATGCACACCATCAAAATTACCAATAGCTAAAACTATATTCTTTAAATCAATTTTAGAATTTATATTACAGTGTATTACCTTCATTTTAAATTTAATTCTAAGTCATTATTTGTAATTTTCATACCCATATGATTTAAGCAAGCACTTGTAATGACTCTCCCTCTAGGAGTACGGTTTATAAAACCAAGCTGAAGTAAATATGGTTCAATTGTATCTTCAATTGTGTCTCTTTCTTCAGATAACCCTGCTGATATTGTATCTATACCAACAGGCCCGCCATTATAATTATTTATTATAAAATTTATATATTTATAATCTAAATTATCCAAACCTATTGAATCGATATGTAATTGTTTCAGTGAATCTCTAACCAGTTCCATATCAATAAAATGATTTTTATTATAGTTAGCATAATCTCTAACTCTTTTTAATAATTTCACAGCAATTCTAGGAGTGCCTCTCGAACACCGAGATATTTCCTCAGCAGCTTCTTGAGAAATTTCAACTTTAAAAATTGTTGCAGCTCTACTTACAACTTTTTCTAATTCTGAGTTACAATAAAAATCTAATTTGAAAGTAATGCCAAATCTATCACGCAGTGGATTGGTTAATAAACCTAATCTAGTAGTTGCTCCTACAAGGGTAAATTTTGGTATATTAATTTTTACTGTCTTAGCAGCAGGACCATCTCCAATAATTAAATCAATATAAAAATCTTCCATAGCAGGATATAAAACTTCTTCCACAGATGAAGTCATTCTATGAATCTCATCTATAAACAAAATATCATTTTCTTCAAGATTTGTTAAAACTGCTGCTAAATCTCTAGTCTTACTTAACATCGGTCCCGAAGTAATTTTAATATTTGAATTTACTTCTTTTGCAATTATTTGTGCTAATGTTGTTTTGCCAAGTCCAGGAGGTCCATGAAATAATACATGATCTAAACTTTCACTCCTAAATTTTGCTGCACCTATAAAAACTTTTAAATTTTCAACTATTTTTTTTTGCCCAATGAACTCTTCTAATTTCCCTGGCCTAATTCCTACTTCATTAAGATCTTCTTTAGTTATTTTATCCCTTATTATTTCGCTACCCTTAATATCCATAGTATTACTTTTGAAATTCTAAATTACCATCTTTTAAAGAGTAAATCTTATCTGAATTTTTTGCAACATCCATATCATGAGTTACTATAATCGTTGTAATTTTATATTTCTTCGATACTGATCTCAATATTTTTGATATGTTTTTTGTATTTGTTACATCCAAATTGCCAGTAGGTTCATCTGCTAAAACTAATTTTGGTTTATTAATTAAACTTCTAGCAATGGCTACTCTTTGTTGTTCTCCACCTGATAATTGATTTGGATAATTATTTACCTTATCCTCTATTTTTAACTCTTTAAACAGCTCTTTAGCAACAGCAGTGGCTTTGTTTGATCCTATACCTAATATGCTTTGAGGTATAATAACATTTTCTAAAGCAGTAAAATCTGGAAGTAAATTATATGATTGAAAAATAAAACCAATAAATTCTCTTCTTAAAATAGTTTGCTTACTCTCCGAAATTTTTTCACAATCAATCCCATTAATTGTTATTGTACCTGAATTTGGAATATCTAATAACCCAATTAACTTCAGCAATGTACTTTTACCCGACCCTGATGGTCCTATAATTGATATTGCCTCACCTTGTTTAATATCTAAATTAATTGCTTTTAGGACTTTATAGTTTTCCTTATTAAATATATAACTCTTACTAATATTCTTTAAAGATATTAAACAAGCCACTACTTATACACTAGCTAGTTAGCTTTTTTTCATTAAACATTACATGTTTCCTTAATACAGGGTCATACTTTTTGAAATTTAATTTTTCCTTTAGCTGTTTTGGATTTCTTTTTTTAACAAAAAAATACCCACTTCCTTCGCTACTAACTAACTTAACCAGAATCGTATTTTTCTTTGCCATAATTCATTACTAAAAACTATTACTTTGCCAGTATTATAGCTAATGTTTTTTAATCTTCAACTTTTAACATATTCCAATATTTTATATATAACCTAATACTTTCACCTAAATCATTATGTATGATGCTTTTATCGATAACTTCAGGACTTGGAAAAATAGCTTTATTATTTTTAAATTTTGAATCTAATAAATTTTTTGCTGCTAAATTAGGTATACTTAAACCAATTTCTTCTATAATTTCTTTAGCAATATCTGTTCTACAAATAAAATTAATAAATTGATACGCATTTTCTTTATTTTTTGCATTTTTTAATATTACAAAATTATCCATAGAAAAAATTGCTCCTTCTTTAGGATAAATAAATTTTAAATTTTCATCTTCAAGCATCGCCTCATAAGCATCCCCATTCCAGCTCATACCGACTACTATATCTTCGCTTAAATAATATTGTTTAGTAGATTCAGCTGCAAACAGACTTATATTTGGAAGTACAGATTTTAACTTTTCATATGCATTTTTTATTTCTTTTTCATCTACAGTATTAGCATCATAACCTAATAAATTTAATGCTATATGAAACACTTCTCTAACATCATCAAGTAATAAAACTTTTTTCTTATATTTTGGATCAAATAAGTCATTCCAACTATCTATCTTTTTATCAACAAATTTTGGATTATACATTATTCCAGTAAACCACATTACATAAGGAATACTAAACTTATTTTTAGGATCAAAATCTAAATTCAACACATCCTTATTTATATTTTTAAAATTAGGAATTTTTGACTTATCTAGTTCTTCAAGCATATTATTTTTTGCCATTTTTTTTATAAAGTAAGTAGAAGGAAAGACAATATCATAACTAGGTTGCTTACCTAATAACATTAACTTTGCATACATTGTCTCATTATTTTCATAAGAGGACATAAAAACTTTTATGCCAGTTTCTTTTGTAAACTTATTAATAATTCTATCTGGAATAGAAGAAAACCAACCGTATATATAAAGCTTATTAGCAAAAGCCATATTAATGTTAAATATTAATATTAATGTTATAATAAATTTAATCATATCTATCTTTTAACAAAGTTTGTGATAATAAAATGAAGAGTATAGAAACTACTAGCATTAATGTACATATTGCATTTACTTCTGGTTTCACACCTATTCTTGCATAAGAAAATATAGTAAGAGGTAATATTTCAAATTGCGGACCACTTACAAAGTAACTAACTAACACATCATCAAGCGATAAAGTAAGAGATATAAGAAAAGCAGCTAATATATTTGGTAATATTAAGGGAATAATTATTCTCTTTAATATATTAAAATCACTTGCCCCTAAATCCCTACCTACTTCAATTGTGTTTTTATCTAATCCCTTAAACCCTGCAAATATTGTAATTATTGCAAATGGTAATGCTAATGTTATATGGGAAATTAATAATGTAGTGAAACCTAACTCAAAATTTAATAACACAAATAAAAATAGCAAACTAACTCCAAGTATTATATCTGGAAACATGATCATTATCTGTATAAAAAAATAAATTATTTTCCTACCAATATATTTATATCTATAGAAACTAAATGATGCAATTGTAGCAATAATACAAGTGCAAAAAGCAGATAAAAACGCAATTATAATTGAATTCTTCATGGATTCAATTATAGCAACGTTATCAAAAAGTTTTAAATACCACTTAAATGTAAATTCCTCCCATTTTACTGATATCTTTGAATCATTAAATGAGTTCATAACTAAAATAAAAATAGGGAAATAAAGAATAAAAATAAAAGTAGTCAAGTATATATATTTTATTTTTTTCATCATTACTTATTATTATAAAAATTAATTTTATAACTTTCTTTTTGGAGTATAATTCCAAAAACAACAAAAATATAAAGCACTATACTAATAGCAGCACCTAAATTCCAGTCATTGTTAAGTAAAACCTGATCCTTTATTAAATTTCCAATTAATATATTTTTTGATCCTCCAAGTAAATCAGATAAATAAAACATCCCGAGTGACGAAAGCATAACCATTGAACAACCAGACATAACACCATTACTACTAAGAGGAAAAATAATTTTTATAAAAATCTGCAACAATGTAGCCCCTAAATCTTTTGCCGATTCTATTGTAGAATTCTCTATTTTTCTCAAAGATAAGTATATTGGAATTATCATAAACGGTATTAAAGTATAAATAAATCCAAATATCACAGCACCTTCACTATAAAGCATGTTGAATGGTAATTTAATTACTCCAATTGTCATTAACATTTTATTTAAAATTCCATTTAATTTTAAAATAAATATTATTGAATAAGTCCTAATTAAAGAACTAGTCCAAAATGGTATTATTACTGCTATCAATAGTAAATTTTTAATTATTTTATTTTTCTCCCTATAAATGATAAATGCATAAGGATATCCAATCACTAAACATAGCAGTACGCTTATTATTCCTATCTTTAAAGAATTAATATAAACCTTAAAGTAAAGTGGTGAAAAAGCCTGAAAAAAATTTTCTATTGTAAAAGTGAAACTAAATAACTCACCATATTCTTTTTTAGTCATACTTATAAAAACAATTAATAAATTGGGTATGACTGCTGTTATAAAAAGCCATAATAAAGTATTGAAAATAACAACTTTTTTAAAAATATTATTATTCTTCATCTTTCAGAATAACCTCCCAACCATCAATCCAATTGATAGTTATATTTTCACCAACTTTATAATCAAAATCTTCATCATCTTCATCAAAAAATTCACTAGCTTTAATAATTTTGCCACTTTTAAGAATTATTGATGATTCAAGTGTTGCACCTTTATATGTTGTATTTTCAACCTTACCAATCAATACATTTTTTAAAGTTTTAGAATCTTTAATAGTTTCAGTTCTTAGGTCTTCTGGCCTAAATAATAATTTTACCTTTTCACCAATTTTAAAATTATAACGATTTTCTGTTACATAAGTAACTTCATTTTCAACAAAAAGAGTAATTTTTTTAGAAGTAATTTTTACAACTTCAGCATCAAAAATGTTTATCTCACCCACAAATTTTGCCACAAACATGTTACAGGGAGTTTCATACACATCTCTTGGCGTTCCTATTTGCTCTATCTTCCCTTCACTCATCACCACAACCCTATCAGCTACAGATAGAGCTTCTTCTTGGTCATGCGTAACTAAAATAAAAGTAATACCTAAATCTTTTTGCAGTGTCTTAAGTTCCATTTGCATTTTTTGCCTTAGATTTTTATCAAGGGCACTTAATGGCTCATCTAAGAGCAAAATATGAGGTTTTTTAATTATTGCTCTTGCTATTGCAACTCTTTGCTTCTGTCCACCAGACAATTGATCAGGCATTCTAAATAACAATCTCTCTAAGCCAACTTTTTCTGCTATTTCATAAACCTTTTCTTTTATATAATTTTTAGATTTACCCTCAACAACTAAGCCAAAAGCAATATTATCATAAACATTCATATGAGGAAATAATGCATAATTTTGAAAAACAGTGTTGACTTTTCTATTTGAAGGTAATGTATTATTAACTTTGATTTTGTTAATCGAAATACTTCCTGAATCTGGAATCTCAAACCCACCTATGAGCCTGAGGAGAGTAGTTTTACCACATCCAGATGGACCTAGTATTGCTATGAATTCACCATTATTTACAGATAAATTAATATCCTTTATTACCTCATCTCCATGGTAATTTTTAGATATATTACTCAGAACCAAGATTGGAAAATTGTTTTTCAAGTTTAAAATACCCTCCAATATTAAATTATGCTAGATTGGCAAAAATCTCTAACAAAGCTCTTTAATATACTTATTTTTTTATATTTATCAAAGCAAAATTGCAATTATATCAATAATTTTGCAAATCGTCATTGTGAAGAGACTTAGCGACTGTAATAATCCAGAAAACTAAAAAGTGACAATAAAAAAAGCAGAGCAAATGCCCTGCTTTTAAAAATTTTAAAAGTATTAAATATTAGAAATTTAATTTAATACCAGTCATAATGATATGACCTTTGTTATTATTTTCAGGATTAGCTTTTTGAGTAGCTTGATTCATTTTGAATGAAGCAAATTCAACATAAGGTAATACACCTGGAGCAACTTTATAGTCAACACCTAACACTGTGTTTCTAAGTTTGTTGAATGCAGATTTTTTATTATCTGTAGCACCTTTTTTACTTTGTAAATGAGTTAAACTTACAGATAATGGACCATTTGCATATCCAACACCAGCTGTCCAGTAACTTGTTTTACCATATTGACTTGAATCTTGTTCAACAACATCATATTTACCCCAGTCACCATAAGAGCCACCAACTGTGAATCCTTTATAACTTAAGTTTGTTCCAACTTCAAAAGCTCTAAGATTTTTATGTTTTTTACCATCAGTAGTACCTGGAGAATTAACATTTTGATTTTTACCAAATTGGCTAACTGCAGCTAATTTAACGCCAACTTCTTTAACTTCAGTTGTATATGATAAACCTGCTTCAAAAATATTTTTAAATCCAGATGCATCTTTAGTTAATCCAGCAACTTGAGAAGCTGTACCAAAAGCTTTTGTATTTGGAATGAATGTTGCACCAAATCTAAAACCAGAGAATTCTGGAGTATAGTAATTTAATTTAGCAGCATTAACGCCCCTTAAACCAGATGTACCAAGCTCATTTGTTGGAAGATTTGCAGTTTGTACGAATGTTTCCTTAGTATCTTTTCCATCGAATGTTGCAGCATTCCAATAATATTGAGCATCACCATTAATACCACCTGTTGCACTTGCAAAAGTTCCAGCATTAACTTTCATTGATTCAGAAGCACCAGTATAGTTACCAACTTCAACTCTACCATAACCACTTTCTAAGAAAGCCATTACCTGCTCTGCAACACTTCTCTCATTATCTTTAAGATATACTTCTTTTTTAGATTTAGACGTATTTGCGTTTAATTTAACTAAACCACCATATTTCAAACCATCTTTAACTTCACCTTTAATATTAAAGTTAATGTATGCATCAGTTGCAATGTTGTTATTTGCTAATTTGTTTCCTGCATCAGGTCCACTCAAAGCCTTTCTAAATGCATCTCTTTGATGTGTATTTACAAATTTTGAATCAATAGACCCAGAAATTGATGTTTCAACATCTCCAGCTTGAGCAGTAAATACAACAGCACCAGCTAAAGCAGTTGTTAATAAAAATTTATTCATAATAGTATTACTTATATTTGTTAAGTTAAGTTACAATATATGCTAAAAATGCAAAATTCAAAGCAATATGCCTAAAATTCATTAAAATAAATCTAGTGTGTTGTTTTTTTACTACACTTTTGAAGTGTTTATTGTGAATCAGTCCAGCAATCCAGAAATATATCAATAAAAATTAAGTGAGGCAATATTTCTGGATCACCACAGTTGATATGCAACTTCGTGATGACTGTGGATAGTATTACACCTCCCTTCGTGATGACTTTGGACGGTATGGTCCCCACCTTCGTGATGACTAAATCAAAATTATTATTGTGAACAATATAATTACCCTCCATGTCATTGCGAGCGCAACACAGTGAAACGTGGCAATCCGGGAAATTATACATATACAAAGAATTGCTATTGTAATAATAAAAGAAATCACTTAAATTCAAATGAAATACAAATACTGATGATTCATGGGCAGTTATTTTTTAACTCTAAGCAATTTATTAATTTATTTATCCTTACCAATATTTGCTATTATCTTAAGTAGCTTGGTTTTCAAATTTACATCGTTAAGCTCTAACTCTAAAAGTATAATACAACATTTTAGTGCTGGAGTTGTATTCTCAGCTTTATCAGTTGAACTAATACCAGAACTATATAATACACCACATAAAGCTCAATTAATATTAGGATATATTATAGGAACAATTCTAATGTTGATCATACAAAGAATATTTAGCAATAATCATTCACATTCTAGTAAGTCTTCAACATCATTATTAATTGCTGTTGCAATAGATATATTTATTGATGGCCTATTAGTTGGGATCAGTTTTGCAATAAGTGTTTCTAAGGGCTTTATTATAAGTATTGCTCTATCGCTTGAATTACTTTTCTTAGTTTTATCTGTCGATTCTTCATTACAAAAATCAGGTAAAAATTTTATGGCAATAATAAAAGTTAATCTTATATTTGCTTTATTAGTATTTATTGGATCAGCTATAGGATTAACATTTCTAAATGCTTCAAAATCAATAATGGTTTTAATAACATCTTTTGCTTCTGCCGCATTATTATACTTAGTTACAGAAGAATTACTTAAGGAAGCTCATGAAGAAAAGGAAACAACATTTTCAACATCAATGTTTTTCTTAGGCTTTTTGATTATTTTATTATTGAAATAATAGCTGTAATTGCAATCAAATACTATAAAGTGTATGATAACTTTATTTAGTTTGAGTCATTGCAAACGAACGAAGTGAATGTGGCAATCCAGTAATATAAAACAAATATTATTTATGGATCACCACGCCACTAACGTGGCTCGTGATGACAAGTTTGGTCAATCCTATTGCTTGTAACAACAGTAGTGCATATTGCAGTTTGGGTTAATTATGAGAATTTTCTAAACATCTAACCACTACTTCAGAAGCTTTTTCTTGCTTCACTTTTGTTGAACTAAATTTCGATAAAAATAAATCAAAATCTTTTAATTGCTTAGTAATTTTTTGCGAATCATCAATTAAATTGATTGATTCCTCAAGTAGATTATCTAAATTAAATTTTTCTTGAAGCAACTCAGGTATCACCATTTTATCCATTATAATATTACATATAGTGATATACTTTATTTTTAATTTTTTCTTAATAAGATAAGCTGTTAATATATTCATCTTGTAAAAAACTATTATAGGTATTTTTTTTACAATTGATTCCAGCACGCTTGTACCAGATTTACATAATATTAAATTACTAATATTAATTAACTCCTTTTTTTCATCATCTTTCTTTGTTATAAGCACATTCTTAAAAGGCAAATTCTTTTTAATTTCATTCTCTAAATGCTGCAATGTAGGTATTATAAAAAATACATCTTTAATGCTTTGAGTCATCTTTATAATATATTGCTTAATAATAGGTAAATGATATTTTAATTCATTATTCCTACTTCCAGGAATTATTGTGATGACTTTGTTATTCGATAAGTTATACTTCTTTCTAATGTTTTGCTTCTTAGATATATCAATAAATGAATTATTATTTATAGTGTGATTACCGACATAACTACATTTCAAGCCAACATTATCAAAATATTTTTTTTCAAAAGGAAATATCACCATCATATGATCAAAAAGTTTGGCACACTTCTGAGCTCTTTCAGGTTTATATGCCCATACCGTAGGAGCTACATAGTGAATTATTGGAATATTAAATTTTAGAAACCTTCTTCCCAATTTTACAAGAGGAAAATTAAATCCAGGAGAATCTACTGTTATTATTAAGTCTGGCTTTATTTTCTTGATGTAGAAAAAAGTCTGAAATAAACGAAATATAATTTTCAATATTTTTGGTATAATTTCTAAATATCCTGTAATAGATAATTCATCATTAGGAAAAATGCTCTGCATTTTTCCTGCATCTATCATTTTTTTCCCTGCAATCCCATAAAATTGAAATTCGTAACTCTTATATTTTTTTAATGAGTTTATTAAATCTGCTGCTAAGATATCACCTGAAGCTTCCCCTACTGAAAAGAATAATTTATAATTTTTTTTCATGTTGTTTGGTGTTATATGAAATAATTTCTTTTAAAATCTCAGTATCATATTTTTTTGGTGGGATTTTCTTTTTAGTTATCCATTCGTAAATATCATTATCTGGAGCATTTAGCAATTCCTGATAATCTAACGTAGATTTAGATTCTAACTTCATTAAAAATTTTTCTGCAAAGCCTCCAAGTATTATATCCAATTCTTTACATCCTCTATGCGTACTTTGGTATAATAACTTCTTTTTTAAATTATTTTGATCCATTATCTTGTGAAGTTTCTATCTTTTAAAAAAATATTACTGGATCATCAATCACAAGCCCTGGTTTAATAGAATACTTGCTTGAAATAGCATCGAAATCTCTTAACTGTACATTAAAATAGTCCAAAATATTCTTAGCTGAGCCAGGAATAAAAGGCTGAAGAAAAATAGCTATAACTCTAATAACTTCAGATAAAATATATAGAACTGTATGCATTCTTTTAACATCTGTTTTCTTCAATTTCCATGGTGCTTCTTCATCAATATAAATATTTGCTTTATTACTCAACATCACTATCTGTTCTAACACTTGCTTTATGTCCTGTTTATCTATCAACTTCCTTATAATAGACAGTTGCTCATAAGCATAATTTAGCAAATCTTGATCTTTATTATTATATTTACCAGGGTTTGGAATTTTTTGTTCACAATTTTTAAATATAAAACTTGTAGTTCTATAAATAAGATTACCAATTTTATTTACCAATTCCGAATTTAATCTTTCAACAAAACTATCTTCTGAAAAATTGCCATCATTACCTAAAGTTATTTCTCTTAAAAGATAATACCTAAAATAATCTAAATTATATTTATCAATAATTTCATATGGATCAATTATATTCCCTATTGATTTAGAAATTTTTTCACCATTATTTGTCCACCACCCATGAGCGAAAATCTTTTTTGGAACTTTAATACCTGCAGCCATTAAAAATGCTGGCCAATATACGGTATGAAATCTCAAAATATCCTTTCCAACAATATGCAATTCAGCTGGCCAAAAACAACTATCGTCTTCACTAAGTGCAGAAATATAATTAAATAATGCATCTAACCAAACATACATAATATGCTTATCATCATTTGGAACTTTTATCCCCCATTCAAATGATGTTCTTGAAATCGATAAATCTTTCAGACCAGATTTTACAAAAGATATAACTTCATTTTTTCTACTTTCAGGCATTATAAAGTCTGGACAATCATTATATAATTTCAATAATTTGTCTTGAAAAGATGATAGTTTAAAAAAGTAACTTGGCTCCTCTATCCATTCTACTGATGCACCTGATGGTGCCTTACCATCTATTAATTCTGCTTCAGCAAAATATGCCTCATCTCTTACTGAATACCATCCTGAATATTTATCTAAATATATATACTTATTTTCTACAAGCTTATTCCAAATATTTTGTACAAAAAGCTTATGCCTTTTTTCTGTAGTTCTAATAAAATCATCATTAGATAAGTTTAAATCTTCTGTTAACTTAACAAAGTTATAAGCTATCTTATCTACATATTCTTGAGTTGATATAGAATTTTGCAATGCAGATTTTTCAACTTTTTGTCCGTGTTCATCAGTACCAGTTAAAAATTTAACATCATAACCATCTAATCTCTTAAATCTAGCGATAGCATCAGCAACAATATTTGTATATGCATGACCTATATGTGGTTTATCATTTACATAATAAATAGGTGTAGTAATATAAAATGTTTTTTGCATTCAACTTTAACTTAATCTCTAACCATCTGGATTAATAGTATGATTACCCTTTTTCATAGAAAATTGTAATTGAGGTTTATCAACTTTACCTGAATTACCAACAGTACCAATTTGAGTTCCTTTATTAACAATTTGTCCCTTCTTAACTAAAAATTTATCTAAATGCGAATAAGCTGTCATATAGCCATTATTATGCCTTAATATTATCAAATTTCCATGATCTTGTTGTTTACTTGCATAAACAACTTCACCTCTTGATGCCGCCTTAACAGGAGAGCCTTTACTAGCACTAATATTTACTCCTTCATTAAATTTCCCATCATGGTCGCCATATCTTTTAATTACATCACCTTCAATTGGCCATATAAAATTCTTAGACTTCGCAGGATTTTGATTCTTAAAAAATTTATTATCTTTTTGTGATTCAACAACTACACCTTTCTTTGTCGTTAAAATATCATTAACTTCATCGTTATTCTCATTGACTTCATTTTTTTGTTCACCTTCTAAATTCTCATCATCATAAATTTCTGAAGACTGAAAATCAATATGTTTATAATTACCTGTTTCCTCAAAACCATCTTTTGTTTCTGGAATTTTTATATAATCATCCGCATATATTTCTGAGTCAATAGATAAACCATTTTTTTTAGCTAATAAATTTATATCAATATCATGTACCCTAGCTATACTTTCAAGTGTGTCATTTGGTTTAATTAGGTAATAATTTCCAATAGGAATCTTTACCGTTGTTCCAGCCTTTATGTCATCGTATGATTTTAGTGAATTTAACCTCTTTATTTCTTTAATTGGCACCTGATTTTCTTGAGCAATTTCACTAATTGTTTTATTGCTTTCTATTTTAACAAATTTATACTTCTCATTTTTACCAAAATAAACAAATTGGTTGTTTTCAATTTCTGCAAATTTATCTACTGAGCTACATCCAACCAAAAAACATAGTAAAGTTATTATAAAGTAATTATTTATATTTGATTTCATATAATGTTACTTTTTTATATTAGGTGAATTATTAGCTAGCATAATTTTATTTTCTTTGTGCAACATGTCATTAATCTTCTTTTTTTGCCTATTAAATGCTACTAATTTTTGACCTTCTAATGGATTAGAAATAAGTGGTTTTACTTTAATAGGATTAATTGGCTTACCATATTTTCTAATTTCATAGTGTAAATGCGCTCCTGTTGAACTACCAGTACTTCCAACATATCCAATAATATCTCCTCTTTTAACACGTTTACCACTTCTAATGCCTGTTTTAAATTTACTCATATGAGCATATAAGGTTGAATATTTACTATTATGCTTTATAGCAAGATATTTACCATATCCTGCTCCATATCTCACTACTTGTATAATTCCGTCACCTGCAGCCATAATAGGTGTACCTGCTCTTGCAGCATAATCAACACCTTTATGCATTTTCTTTCTCTTTAAAATAGGATGGAATCTCATACCAAAACCTGAAGAAATTCTAGCGTTTTTAATAGGCTTACTCAAAAGGGAATTTTTCAAATTACTACCATCACTATGATAATAACTAATACCACCTTTACTATCCTTATATTGATAAACCTCATATTTACGGTTTCTTACCGATAAATATGCATAAATTATATTTCCACTATCAATTATTTTTCCATCACTATTTTCTTTGTAATCAAATAATATTTTAAATTCGCTGTCAGGCTTTATTTCTTTTTTAAAATCAACATCATTGCTAAGTAATTTTATATAATCCATTACCAAACTAGGAGAAGCACCTTCTGAGATTGCAGTATTATATAAACTTTCATTTACATAACCTTTAACAAGCTTAGATTTATTTGAAAAAACTTGCTTTAACAGCTTAAATTTATAAGTATTACTACTTTGACTTAAAGAACCCTCAATAATTTTGTCTTCAACATGCATAGCAAAGTTGTTTGGCAAATTTCCTATTTTAACTTTTTCCCCATTATTTGATGAAAAAATAAATTTCAAATCCTGCCCAACATTAAGACCTGTTAAATCATGTAGTTTATTTATTTGCTTAGATATAGAATACGAATCTCCTGTATTAAATCCAATATCAGAAAGAATCTTTATTAAAGTATCACCTTTTCTTACGCTATAAGAATATTCATTTTCTAAAAACTGTGAATTATAAGAATATTCATTCAAACTATCTTGCTCGGCACCTAAATCTAAAGCTTTATTAATTACATTAACATCATCATTAAATGCAATATTAATGCTAATACGTCTAGTTGTGTTGAATGATTCTTTATCTTGAACACTAAAAATAAAATTTGCAATAATGCAAAATAATGAAAAACCAAACAAAAAAAAGTTAATTCTTTCAAGCTTTGTTAAACTTAAAAAGTAATGCATTGAAAAACAATATATTAGATATTAGATATATAACCATAAATTTTATAATTTTTCAAGTCTTAATAACGATTAATCCTATAGTTTACAATTCATCTTTTTCTAAATCATACGCAGTATTAATTGATTCTTTTATTCTTTTATCTGCTGAAAAAAGCGCTTCAGCAAAAGCCATAACCATGTAATGTGCAATTTTTTGACTATTCAAACCAACATTTAAGTTAGCATTTTTTCCTACTGTTTCATATTTATGTTGCATATTATTCTTAAAAAATTTACCAATTATTTCATTTTGATATACAATAAAAGGAGCAACGGAAATATAAAGAACTTGATTACAATTCTTAGCAAAATCTTGAAATTTATTTAAGGTATCTACCGTAGTAGCTCTACCCTCTTTTTTCTCATCTTTTTCAGCAATCACAGGAATCATTTCCACTTGAGAGCATTTATTATTTATTTTACAAACACTATAATATTTATCTTGAATCAACTCTTTTTCAGTAACTATTTCTACATTGTATTTTTTTCTTACTGATTCTATATATTCCTCAGGACCATCATTATATTTATTCGAATCAACAGCCCTTGTTCCAGTTAACAAAAATAATTTTTCTATCTCAACTCCATAATCGTTAATTAACTCTACTAAATAAACAAATCTTTCTTCCATATTTGGAGCTGTTGAGCCAAGCAAAGCAGCACACTGATATTGATGAAGTTTTGGATTTTTTGCAGAAATAAAATTTAATTTTTTAAAATTATCAATAATTATTGCTGCAACATCTCGTGTTATCCATGTAGGTACTAATGATTCTGATCTTTCTTCCCCACTCTGCCTAGCTCTAAATTTCTCTTGAGTTACCTTTACAAGCTCTTCCTCAGCTTTAATTATCATTTTACTATCAATACAATTACCAGATATATATTCACTTGGAAACTCAGGTTGAGCTTCTTTTAACAAATCAATAATTAAATTTGATTGTTCACAAAAAGCAGATAAATAATCATCATAATCTTTTGAAAAAATACATAAGATCTCTTCTATACATGAAGTCATAAAAACACTTATTAATTGAATAATTAACTTTAAAAAGTATTATATAGCAAATATCAATAAAAAATAATATATAAATTTATGAAAATTGTTTTTATGGGCTCGCCTGAATTTGCATGTCCAACTCTTGAAAAATTAGCTAACTCTAATAATGAAGTAGTTGCTGTATATACAAAAGCACCAAAGAATTCTGGACGAGGCATGAAAGAAGTAAAAAGCGCCATACATAAGCTATCTGAAAAATTTTCACTGAATATATTTGTCCCTAAAAAATTAAAAGACCCAGATGCATTAAATCAATTTAAAGAGATAAATCCTGATATTGCAATTGTCGCAGCGTATGGCTTAATAATACCTAAAGAATTTTTAGAAATACCAAAATTTGGCTTTATCAATATACACCCTTCTGATTTGCCTAGATGGAGAGGTGCAGCCCCAATTCAACGCACTATAATGGCAGGCGACAATAAAACCGCTATTTGCATTATGAGAATGGATGAAGGATTAGATACAGGGGATATTATTTTAAGAAAAAAAATTATTCTGGATAATACACTAACTGCAAAAGAATTACATGATAAGTGCAGTAAATTAGGTGCCGATATGATATTAGAAGCACTAAAGTTATTTGAAACAAACAAGGTTATTTATAGAAAACAAGATAGCATAGGTATAACTTATGCAGAAAAAATTTCTTCACAAGAAGAGTTATTGGATTTTAACTTAACTGCAGTTGAAGTAAATAATGTTATACGTGCATTAAGCCCTAAACCAGGGGCATATTTTATATATAATAATGAGATAATTAAGATAATTTGTGCAACAACTGAAGAAAATAATGAAAAACATCAACCTGGAACAGTAATTGATAACAATCTTAGTATAGCTTGTAAAGATAGCATATTAAAGCCTACATTATTACAAAGACAAGGAAGAAAAATGATTTATACTGATGCGTTTTTAAGAGGATTTAATATCACTAAAGGCACAAAACTTAATAAATAATAATGTTATATCATTTAAAATCATATACAAATTTATTTGAACTTATTCTATACAAAATATGATGAGATAAAGGATGCGTTAATTTAAGTTTAGGATGAAAAAAATCTCCATTAAAATCTCTTTTCATTTCTAACTTCTCCATTAATTTTATAGAACGAACATTTCTTGGAACAGTAAATGATACAATTTCATCTAAGTCACATTTTTCAAAACCATACTTCAATGATGATATAGCAGCTTCAAATGCATATCCCTTACCCCAATGCTTAAATCCTAATCTCCAGCCAATTTCTACGGCTGGTGTAAAATTCGCTTTCCAATCAGTATAATTTAAACCAGTAAATCCTATTAATTCATTATTACTTTTCAATTCCAAGGCCCAAAGTGAATATCCATATCTTTTATGGCCTATATTTGATTGTTTAATAAAATTATTAACTTCTTCTATACTTAAACTAGAAGGTAAAAACTTTAATACCTCTTTTTCTTGATTTATATTATAATAAGCCTCACTATCTTTGAGGGACCAAGTGCGTATTATTAGTCTCTTAGTCTCTAATACTATCACACTCATTATTGACTTTTATTTCTTATAACAAATCTCTTTAGCTTTATTTACTATTTCTTCAACTGATGGAAGTGCTATTTTTTCTAAATTTGCTGCATAAGGAAGCGGCACATCTTTTGCAGTTACTCTTGTCACTGGAGCATCTAAATAATCAAATGCTTTTTCAGAAATTTGCGCTGAAATCTCTGAACCAATGCCAGAAAAATGCCACCCTTCTTCCACTGTAAGAGCACGATTTGTCTTCATAACTGAATTTACAACAGTGTCTATATCCAAGGGCCTTATAGTTCTTAAATCAATTACCTCAGCATCTATTCCAATCTCTTCTAGTTTTTTAGCTGCTTCAAGCGCTAACTTAACTTGAATTGAGAATGCAATAATAGTTATATCTTTTCCCGATCTAACTACTTTTGCTTTCCCTATCTCTTCCACAAATTCTTCTTCATGAACCTCATGAGTATCACCATATAAAATTTCATTCTCAAGAAAAACTATTGGATTTGGATCTCTAATTGCCGCTTTAAGCAACCCTTTATGATCTGCTGCAAAATATGGAGCAATCACTTTTAGACCTGGCACATGCGCATACCAACTAGCATAACATTGAGAATGCTGAGCACCAACTCTTGCTGCTGCTCCATTTGGTCCTCTAAACACAATTGGACAAGATATCAAGCCTCCAGACATATAATGCGTTTTAGCAGCTGAATTAATAATTTGATCAATTGCCTGCATTGCAAAATTAAAAGTCATGAATTCAACTATTGGCTTAAGACCTGCAAACGCTGCACCAACACCAATCCCAGCAAAACCATGCTCTGTTATTGGAGTATCAATAACTCTTTTAGGACCAAACTCATCTAACAAACCTTGAGTAACTTTATATGCCCCTTGATATTCTGCAACTTCTTCCCCCATAACAAAGACATCAGCATCATTTCTCATCTCTTCTGCCATAGCATCTCTAAGAGCTTCTCTTATAGTAATTTTTTTCATAATTATTTATTAAACATTTTAGTTAATTTTGCTATTCTCATTCCAAAATATTCTGCCGTTTTTATATCACTAATATTAGTTTTATTATCTTGATATTTTTTAGGAGATTCTGCCATTAATCCGACCCAACTCCCAAGTTTATTTAATTCAGTATCATAGCCATTTACCTTACTATTACTTTTTAAATCTAATCCTGTCCAAATCATACCATGTTGTTGGGCAAAAACAAATATTGACATTAATGCATTTAACTTATCACCACTTAATGCAGATGAATGAGTAAACCCTGCTGCAAGCTTATTTCTCCACCTCCCATTGTCCCAAACACCAGTGGTTGAATCCATAAATTTCTTTATATTAGCTGAAACATTACCAAAATATGTAGGTGTTCCAATTATTATAGCTTCAGATTCATCAAGTAAATTTATATTATTACTGATAAATTCAGACTCATATGTTTCCGAGTTCATACCTTCTTTTTTTATTCCAACTTGTATATGATCAGAAAGCTGCTTCGTAAAACAATTTTTATTATTATAGATGATTGCAATCTTATTTTTCATTAATAACCTATATAAAACCTACTTATAAACATCTGTATACAATTCATCTAAACTTGGCTCATTGCTATTTTGTGCATAATCAGCACATTCCCTCACCTTACTTTTTATATCTTTTTCTACTATTTTTAATTCTTCTTCTATATTTTTAATATTTTTTAATATATATGTCCTCATAGAAGCAATAGGATCATGATTTGTCTTATAATCCTCTACCTCATCTTTTGACCTATATTTAGCAGGATCAGACATCGAATGTCCTCTATATCTATAAGTTTTTATTTCCAATAAAAATGGCTCTTTATTAGTTCTAATATAGGTTTCAGCTTCTTTTACAGCATCATATACTTTAAAAAAATCCATACCATCTACTTGTTTTCCTGTTATACCAAATGATTCTCCTCTTTTATATAAATCTTTAACACTTGAAGCCCTTTCTACAGAAGTACCCATGCCATATTCATTATTTTCAATTATATATAAAACTGGCAATCCCCATAGTTTAGCCATGTTAAATGATTCATATACTTGTCCCTGATGACAAGCTCCGTCACCATAAAGTGTTACTGATATACAGTTGTTTTCCTTATACTTATGAGCAAACCCTAAACCTGTACCTAAAGAAACTTGAGCCCCAACAATTCCATGCCCCCCATAAAATCCTTTTTCCAGATCAAACATATGCATTGATCCACCTTTACCTTTTGAACATCCAGCCTCTTTACCTAACAACTCTGCCATAATGCTCTTTGGACATGCACCTGCTGCAAGCATCAAGCCGTGATCTCTATAACTCGTAATTACCGTATCTTGTGGATTTATAGCTTTTGCTATACCCACTGCAACTGCTTCCTGCCCGATATATAAATGGCAGAAACCACCTATTAATCCCATTCCATACAATTGACCAGCTTTTTCCTCAAATTTACGCAAAAGCAACATTTTTTTATATACTGAAAGTAACTCTTCATTTGTAAAATTTATTTTTTTACTCATTGTAACTTAAAAAATTAATTTTAATTAAATAGTAGCACGGATATTATATTTAATTAAAAATAAATACAATACTTCAATAAAATTTATTACTGAACCTAAAAAGATTAATTAGACAATTATAAAATTTTAAACAAAGGTTTAGCATCATCATCTGACTTCTTACCAGAGATCATATAAGAAATTTCAGCTTCAATTTCATTATTTTTAATGTAGTTAGCACTTAAAATTGTTTTATTTGACTTAAATTCTTTTTCAACTTTAAAAATATTATCAGATATAGCTACAATTTGAGGTTGATGTGTTATAAGTATAACTTGCATTTTTTTTGATAATTCTTTTAATTTATTACCTATCATTATAGCTGTTTTCCCACCTGTACCAGAATCTATTTCATCAAAAATAATAGTTTTATTGCCAAATTTATTACTTGCAACTAACTTCAAAGCCAGCATAATTCTTGATATCTCACCACCAGAAGCCATTTTATCAATGCTAAGAAAATCTTGCTCTGGATTGGTCTTTATTAAGATATTAATTTTGTCTATTCCAATAGGCGTGACTAATTTATTTTCTATTATTTCAATTTTTAAATCAAAATTCTTCAAATTTAAATCATTTGTAATTTTTAATATTTTATCCCTGAAAGAAGGTGCTGAATCTTTTCTTAAATCACTTAATTGTTTTGAATATTTCAAATAATTTGTTTTTAATTCATTTATATTATTTTTTATTCTCTCTAAATCAAATGTTGCATCTTCTAAATTTTCAAGCCTTCTCTTAGAAGATTGTATTACCTCTGAAAATTCCGATGAATTAATATTATATTTTCTTTCCAGCTCCTTGATTTTAAAAAATCTACTTTCAACTTCATCAACATTTAAAGAATTTTCGTTTAAATTTTCACAGATCGATATCATATCATGATCAAGCGATTCCAATTCAAATATTATTGATTCTAAATTTTTATCAAGAGCATTAAATACATCTGAAAATTTTACCAATTGTTTATGCATATTCCAAAGTTCAGAAATAATACCACCATTATTATCCATTAATTTCTTTGAAGATCTTTGGCTTATTTCAATAATCTTTGAACTCTCTAATAAACTTTTTCTTTTAAGAAATAATTCATCCATTTCATTATTCTTAACATTTAAAAGCTCTAGATCTTTAATTTTATTATTAAGATATGCTTTTTCATATTCATTTTGCGCAACAGAATTTTGCAAATTTTCTAATTGCTTTTCAAATAAAGATATTTTTTGATAAATATTTGAAACCTCTTTCAATAAATTAGGATTATTGATGTATGAATCTAAAATTTGCACATGAGAACTAGATTCTAAAAGTTTAATTTGATTATGTTGAGAACAAATTTCGCATAAATATTTTTCTATAAATTTAATGTTATCAACTGTAGTTAATTGGTCATTAATAAATATTTTATTTTTACCATCAAAACTAATTACTCTTCTAATGGATAATATTTTTTCATTATTAATTATATATCCTGTGTTGATTAAATGATCCTTAATTTTTACATTATCAGATATATCAAACTCAGCTGTTATTGAAGTAATTTTTAATTTATCCTTAATCACACTAGAATTAGACTTTTTTGCAAATATAGAAAGAAGCGCTTTTAATATTATAGATTTACCAGCTCCAGTTTCACCAATTATACTTGTCAGACCTTTTTTAAAGTTTATTTCTAAAAAATCTATTAGGATAAAATTCTTGATATAAAGATTAATTAACATTTTTCAAAAAATCATCTTTATTAAGTTAAATATAATGTTATCAGTAATCTTATATTATGTTTTTATTCTTTTTTATCTAAAATGTTATTTATATTTTTGGCAATATCATTAACACTAGCTTTCAAATCATCTAATTCATTATTGTTGCCACTAATATCACTAGTTTTTGTTTCAGATTTTGAATTAGATTTACCATTTATTAAAGAGTTTATACTTGCAGGTATATTAGACAAATCAAAATTTTTGAGACTTGGTATTTTTAAGCTAAAATTACCATGGCTACCAACACTTAAAAAGAAATATAAAATCCCCAATATTATTAAGGTTCTTATTCTTAAAAAAGCTAAAAATAAATCAAGCATAACTTAATAAGGTTATAAAAATATTATATAATAATAGGTTAAACAAAGTAGTCAATTTTTACAAGGATTAATTATTTAGTTATAAGTTTATAAGCTATGAATATGAAAAAAAGCAATATTAAAATTTTACCATTAGTTTTAGAACCAGATCCTATACTTCATAAAAAGTCTAAATTAGTAAAAAATATAGATCAAGAAATAAAAGAATTTTCAAACAACCTTATTGCTACTATGCAATATCATAAAGGACTTGGACTTGCTGCAGTACAAGTTGGAGTTTTAAAAAAAATTATTGCTGTAGATATAACCAATCTAGGAAGAAAAGGAGATAAATTTCTTGATATTAAAGAAGGTCCAAAAATTTTAATAAACCCTGAAATAATTGAAAAATCTGATGACAAAAAAATATATGCTGAAGGATGTCTATCTTTTGGCAATATATTTCCTGAGGTAGAAAGAGCAAATAGAGTAAAAGTTAAATATTTAGATTTAAATGAAGAAGAAAAATTTTTAGAAATATCAGATAATATTATTTCAGCATGTATACAACATGAAATCGATCATACTAATGGAATAGTATTTTTAGATAGATTATCAAGAATAAAGAGAGATTTCATGATGAAAAAATATATAAAGTGGAGAAAAAATATTTCAAATAGTCAATAATTATTTCTTTTTATTAAAATAGTTATAAATTCTACTAAACCCTATAGTAAATCCTCCATTTCCTGTGACATTTACAGCTGTCCCAAAAGGATCAAAGAGCAAATATATAACGGTTATCACTCCAATCATTTCAGGTGAAAAAGCCAAATATTTTTCAAGTAAAGGTGCAACAATTAATAATACTCCACCAGGTACAGCTGCCACTGCAAATTTTGAAATAGCATAAAAAAACGCAAAAATCACAAAAGATTCAAATGACGGAACTTGTGAATTAAAGGTTTTTATAGTTGCAAAGATTAATATTGTTATGCCAATGGCACTACCAAGAGTATGCGTGTTAATCACTGCTGGTATAATTGCCTTGTATATTTTAGACTTGTTTTTAAAAATCTTTTCCATTGCCAGTAATAAAACACTCATTGCAGCTGCACTTGAAATTGCACTAAATCCTGTAAATGCAGCTGGCATGACATTTTTAAAGTACATTAATGTTTTCTCAAGATTAAATTTAGATATTATAAAGTAAAATATAGATAAATATGAAATTTGAACTAATAATATTATAACAAGAACTTTGCCATAAGATTTAATTGCATATTCTAATACATCTTCATGTTGAAGCTTAAATATAAAGCCTATAACAAATAAAGGTAAAGTAGGTATAAAAAATTTTTTTAAAAATGCAGTTGAAATACCACTCATTTTTTTAATAATGTTCTCAACTTTTTTATGTCTCCAAAATGAAAATATAATACTAAACATGAGACCAAACAACAATGCTTGATCATTTGTAACTACAGCAGGTATATTCATTATCCAAAGCGGCATAAGTAAATTTTGATTATTGGAAATATGCTTTTCCGTTATTAAAAAATCTAAAAAAGTATTTCCAACAAAATAGCCTGTATAAATAGCTAAACTATTAGAGATAAATATGCACAAAATCAGAAGGCCAACAAACTTAAAAATATTCCCTTCAAGTAATAACAAACTACTTGTGATAAAAGAAAAGATAATAAATGGCAAGATCAGCAATAAAATTGATTTTAATATTAAGCTGATTGATAAAAATAATTCTTTAATTTCAACCGAAATATAATTGCCAAATGTATATGTAAAAATTAAAATAAAAAATAATGCTAGTGGTAATTTAAATTTTTTCATATAATACGCAATGTATTGTAAATTTTAAAAAATAAAAACACTATTTCATGATTGAAATCAAGCTAAATAAAAATATAAAGAAATATAACAATAAAATTTCTGGTAAAGATCTACTAAAAGAAATTGATCAAAGTCTGCATAATAATTGTATAGCTATTAAAATAAATGGTGAAATTAAAGATTTATCAACAATAGTAGATAAAAATAGTAAAGTGGAATTCATTTTTTCTTCATCATCTGAAGGTATAGATATTATAAGACATGATGCTGCTCATGTTTTAGCTCAAGCCGTTAAAACATTATATCCAGAAGTAATGGTTACAATTGGACCAATTATTGAGAATGGATTTTATTATGATTTTGCAAATATTAAACCATTTACAGAATCAGATTTAGAAAAAATCGAAACTGAAATGCAAAAAATAATAGATCAAAAATTTCCAATCACTAGAAAGGTCGTCACAAAACAAGAAGCAATTAAATTTTTTCAAAATCAGGGAGAAAAATATAAAGTTGAGATAATTAATTCTTTCCCTGATAATGATGAAATAACCATCTATACACAAGGAAATTTTTCAGATTTATGCAGAGGACCTCATGCACCTAATACAGGATTTATTAAAGCATTTAAATTAATGAAAATAGCTGGAGCTTATTGGCGTGGAGATAGTAAAAATGAAATGTTACAAAGAATATATGGTACTGCTTGGTCTGATAAAAAACAACTTAGAGCGTATTTACAAATGCTTGAAGAAGCTGAAAAAAGAGATCATAGGAAACTTGGTAAGCAATGTAATTTATTTCACTTCCAAGAAGAAGCACAAGGCTCAGTATTTTGGCATCCTAAAGGCTGGGATTTATTTCAAAGACTAATTAATTACATAAGAACTAAACAAAATCAAAATGGATATTTTGAAATAAGCACTCCTGAGATAATGGATAAGAAACTTTGGGTAGCATCTGGGCATTGGGAAAAATTTAGAGAAAACATGTATACAGCGAGTACTATTGACGAAAATAAAATTTATGCCGTGCGCCCAATGAATTGTCCTGGTGGAGTACAAATTTATAACCAAGGAATTAAAAGCTATAGAGATTTACCACTTAGATTAGCTGAATTTGGAAAAGTTCATAGATTTGAGCCTTCAGGAGCATTACATGGCTTAATGAGAGCTAGGGCATTTACACAAGATGATGCACATATTTTCTGCACTAATGATCAAATTACTGAAGAATGCATTAATGTATGCAAGCTAATAAAAGAAATATATAAAGATTTTGGATTTGATGATGTTAAAGTAAAGTTCTCTGACAGACCAGAACAAAGGATAGGCTCTGATGATATATGGGATAAGGCAGAGGCTGCACTACTCACTGCAGTCAAAAAACAAAATTTACCATATACGTTAAATAAAGGTGAAGGAGCATTTTATGGACCTAAATTAGAGTTTGTTTTAAGAGATGCTATAGGAAGAGATTGGCAATTAGGCACTTTACAGGTAGATTTTAATTTACCAGAGAGATTAGATTCCAATTATATTGATAAAGATGGTAAAAAATATAGACCAGTTATGCTTCATAGAGCATTATTTGGCTCAATTGAAAGATTTTTAGGCATATTAATGGAGCATTATTCCGGTAATTTACCTATATGGCTTGCACCTACTCAAGTAGTAATAACTACTGTTACTGATGAACAAAAATGTTACGCAAATAAGGTTTTTGAGATATTAAGAAGCAAATTTATAAGGTGTATCACTGATTTTGAAAATGAAAAAATTACATATAAAATCAGAAAACATTCTGTTGCAAAAGCACCTATAATCATAATTATAGGCAAAAAAGAAGAGGCAAACAATTCAGTTTCAATAAGAAAATTAGGAAATAAAAATCAAGAAGTACTTGAGTTAAGTCATTTTGTAGATAAATTAATAAATGATATTAAACAAAAAAGGAGCTAATTATATCAAAAAATACTACTAATATTAAAATTAATTCAGATATTAATTCTAAAGAAATTCGTCTTCTTGATAATAATGGGCAAATGTTAGGAATAGTAAATATTGAAGAAGGATTGCGCATTGCTCAAGAGAAAAAATTAGATTTAATAGAAATATCTCCAAATGCAAGCCCTCCTGTTTGCAAAATCTTAGATTTTGGTAAATATAAATACGAAATCAGAAAGAAAGAACATGAAGCTAAGAAAAAACAAAAAACAATTGAAATTAAAGAAGTAAAACTTAGACCTAACATTGCTATTGGGGACTTCAATGTTAAATTAAACAACACAAAAAAATTTATAAACAGTGGCAATAAGGTTAAGATTACTCTTTTTTTTAAAGGAAGAGAGATTATGCATGAAGATGTTGGAATCAATATAATGAAAAAATTTAAAGATTTAGTTTTAGATTTTTCTAATATCGAATCTGATATTAAAAAAGAAGGAAAACGAATTTTCATTATAATTGCTCCTAAAAAAAAATAATTTATATATGACACAATTAACACCTAAGCAAATTGTAAACGAGCTCGATAGATATATAATAGGCCAAAGCAATGCTAAAAAAGCAGTCGCTGTAGCATTAAGAAATAGATGGCGTAGAAAACAAATTAATAATGATTTAAAAGATGAAATAGTACCTCATAATATACTAATGGTAGGTCCAACTGGAGTTGGTAAAACTGAAATCGCTAAAAGGCTTGCAAAACTTTCAAAATCTCCTTTCATTAAAATTGAAGCTACTAAATTTACTGAAATTGGCTATGTAGGTCGTGATGTTGACTCAATTGCCAGAGATTTACTTGATACTGCAATAAAAATGGTAAGAGATGATTTTTATATTGAAGTAAAAAATAAAGCATTATATGAAGCCAAACTAAAATTAGTAGATTGTCTAGTTGGTAAAGAAGCTTCAGAAAATACAAAAAATATTTACCTTAAAAAACTTGATGCCAAAGAATTAGACGATAGGGAAGTTGAAATTTCTATTGATGACCAACCAAATAAAGGACAATCATTCCCTACTTTTGATGTACCTGGAATGCCTGGAAGTCAAATGGGAGTAGTGAATATTGGAGATATGCTTGGAAAAACTTTTGGCACCAAAAAACAAAAATTAGTCAAATTAAAAATACCAGAGGCAATAAAACATCTAATTAAACAAGAAACTGAAAAACTTATAGATGAACAGTTAATTATTGATAAGGCTATAAAAATTACTGAAGAAGAAGGAATAGTTTTTTTAGATGAAATAGATAAAATTGCAGGTGGTAACGTTAACAAGAAGAACGATATAAATAGAGAAGGTGTACAGCGTGATTTATTGCCACTTATTGAAGGTACAATAATCAATACAAAATACGGACCTATAAAGACTAATCATATATTATTTATTGCCTCAGGAGCCTTTCATTTAGCAAGACCTTCTGATTTATTACCAGAATTACAAGGAAGACTGCCTATAAGAGTTGAATTATCTCCATTGTCAAAAGATGATTTGTTGAAAATTTTAAAAGAACCTGAAAATTCTTTACCAAAACAATACTCTGCACTCCTTAAAACAGAAGGTGTTAATTTAAAATTTGCAGAAAGTGGATTAAAATGCATTGCTAAATACGCAGCTCATATTAATAATGAAGTGGAAAATATTGGAGCTAGAAGGCTATATACTTTACTTGAAAAAATCTTAGAAGAAATTAGTTTTACTGCTAATGAAATTAAAGGAAAAACAATAAATATAGATGCAAAATTTGTTGAGAAAAATTTAGACAAAATTACTTTATCTGAAGATTTAAGTAAATTTATTCTCTAGCATTTTATATGCAATTAAATCAAATATTAAAAAACTATGAAAATCTAATTGCTAAAATTGATGAATATAACAATATATATAAAAATAACTCTAAACTCCTTTTAGTATCAAAAAATCTAACGCAAGAACAAATATTACATATATTAAATAATAGCAGCCAAAGGTCTTTTGGTGAAAACAAAATCCAAGATGCGATGTTGAAATGGCCTGATATTAAAGATCAACATTCAGATGCAAAGCTTCATTTGATTGGAAAATTGCAAAAAAATAAAATAAAAAAAGCTGTAGAGCTATTTGATGCAATAGAAACCATCTACTCGGTTGAATTAGCTTGCAAAATAAATGAAGAGATGTCGAAAATTAATAAAAAAATTGATTTTTTCATTCAAATTAATATAGGAGATGAACAACAAAAAAGTGGAGTTAATTTAAAAAATTTTGATTCTATTTTTCAAGGAATAAAAAAAGAAGGAATAGCAATTAAAGGTATAATGTGTATACCTCCTAAATCTGGTCCATCATTTTTTTACTTTGGGTACATGGCCAAATTAGCGCAAGAACACAAAATAAAAGAAATCAGTATGGGAATGACATCTGATTTTGAAACAGCCATTAAATTCGGTAGTACTCAAGTGAGAATTGGCAGTTTTATTACCAATAGTGCTTAACCTGCTAAACACTAATTGCTTCTATTTATCCAAGCTAAAAATCTATAATTTAGTACTAATCAAAATACTTAATACCTTGCTTTAAGTACTCATACCCAGTTACAACTGTGAGCACTGCTGCTATCCAAATAGAAATCTCTCCAATTAAATTACTATGTGGAATACCAGTAGTTTCTTCCCCCAATAACAGTATAATAATTGCAACCATTTGAGCTCCTGTTTTTATTTTAGCTAAACGACTCACAGGCAAACTTACTTTTACTTTTAATTCTGCTAGGTATTCTCTCATCCCTGAGACTAATATTTCTCTACATAATATAACTAAAGTAGGTAATATCGGAGCAATATCTTTATTTACCATCATCATTAATGTTGATGCCACAAGTAATTTATCAGCAATTGGATCTAACATTTTACCAAAGTTTGATTGTACTTTCCACGCCCTAGCTAAAAATCCATCAAAAAAATCAGTAACACTAGCAAATATAAATATAACAACTACAACATAGTGCGCAATATTTGAATCAATATAAAACGCCGAAACCAAGATAGGTATTAAAATAATTCTAAGCGATGTTAAGATGTTAGGTATATTTTTTAACATTACATTTATTTATAATTTTTATTCTAAATTATGTATATACTGAAAAATATTTTTTGCCAATTCTTTGTTTATACCTTTTATTTTGGCAATTTCATCTTCACTTGCAAGTTTTAAATCATTTATCGAATTAAAATGCAAAAATAAACTTTTTCTTCTTTTTAATCCTATTCCTTTAATTGAATCAAGCTCTGACTTTTTTAAATTTTTTCTCATTAAATTTCTATGAGTAGTTATTGCATATCTATGAGCCTCATCTCTAATATTTTGTAAAAAAAGAAGTGTCTTATTATTTTTATCAATCTGAAATGATGATTTACTTTTTTGATGAAAAAATTCTCTTCCTGAGTTTCTATTTATACCTTTAGACATAGCAACAACATTTATATTATGGATATCTAACTTTTTAAATTCATCCATAACACTAGTTAATTGTCCTTTACCTCCATCAATTAATACTAAATCTGGTAAATTAGTATAATTTATATTTTTAAACCTTCTTCTTATAACTTCTCTTAACATTTGATAATCATCCATACATTTTTCAAGCTTTATTTTATATTTTCTATATTCATTTTTAATAAATCCATCTTGACCTACAACAACTACGCACCCTACTGGATTGGCTCCATGGTTATGACTATTATCATATACTTCAATTTTTTCAGGTATATAAGAAAGATCAAATTTATTCATTAAATCTTTAAATATATCTATTTTTGCTAAGTAATTATATCTATATTTTTTAAATTCTTCCTGAGTATTATCAATTACAAAATTAAAAATTTTTTCATCACCACTATTTTTTGGATATAAAACTTTTGTTTGATAACTTTGCTGCTTATTAATAGCTTGTTTTATAACTTCATACTTAATCTTATTATTACACCAGATTTCATTTGGCATATAATTATTTTGATAAAATGCAATAATATATTTATAAATCACCTCATCTATCGTCTCTAAAGGGTTTTTATCAAAAAATTCACACTTATCTCCAAAACTATGACCATCCCTTATAACATATGTTTTGATACAATATTTTTGAATTGCAATATCTTCTTTATAAATGAATATATCAATATTTCTACTTGAAAATCCCTGAAATATACTCTTGGATTTGATATAATTTAATAATTTTATCTTATCTCTTATTACTGCAGCTCCTTCATATTGCATGTTATTACTCATACAATCCATTTCTTTTATTAACTCTGAAATAAGATCTTGTGATTTTCCTGACAAAAATTTTTTTAAACTATTTACTTGTATTTGATAATCTTCTTTTGTTATTTTACCCACACATGGTGCACTACATCTTTTAATTTGGTACATTAAACATGGTCTTTTTCTAGTTGTAAAATAATAATCAGTGCAATTTCTCACCAAAAAAAGTTTTTGAAGTTCAACAATGACTTTATCTAGCTTCTCAACAGATAAAAATGGCCCATAAAAAATTGATGCTTCATTCTTTTTACCTCTGAATTTTTTTATTTTGGGAAAATTATGATTTTTATCTAAAATAATATATGGAAAAGACTTATCATCTTTTAGAGCAATATTATATTTTGGTTTAATGCTTTTAATTAAATCTGCCTCTAATATCAGTGCTTCTATTTCTGATTTAGTAAATAAGATGTCTATCTTATAAATTAACGATATCATTCTTTTCAATCTATATGGCAAGTTATTAATATTAGCATACTGTGACACTCTTTTTTTCAAATTCTTTGCTTTTCCTATGTAAATAATTTCTCCAGATTTACAAATCATTTTATAAATCCCTGGTTTTGAAGCAAGATTGTTTACACATGCTTTTATAACATCGATGCCCTTTTTAATATTTTGATTCATCACTATATTATAAAAATAAATAATTGATAATATTATAAGATTTTAGTACTATTAGTACAAATAACTTTATATTTTTTTATGTCTGAAGGTTTAACTACTGGTGGTTCAATTGGAGGGGGTATGCATATAGATGTTGCCTTAATAAAAGATATAAATTTATCATTTGAGAATTTACAAAAATCAAAAAATCTTGGTTCTGTTGTTGAATCTTCTCCTGTAGGTGCAGTTGCACGACTAGGGAATGCATTAAAAGGTATGAAAGATGTAGTAGCTCTATCATCTTTAACACCAACCACTGCTTTAGCACCACCTCAGACACCACTTGGTATAAGTTCCAAAGTGCCTGGTATTATGAGCCGCAAAGGTTAAATAAAATTAACTAATAAATGAATTCTGAAGCCCAACTTATTAAATCGCGAATTTTGCCCTCTGAAATTATCAGAAAAAAAGTAAATCTAAAAATTAAGGGAGGCACTGGATATGTTGGACTTTGTCCTTTTCATAAAGAAAAAACACCTTCTTTTTTTGTTAATGATGACAAAAAAATCTACCATTGTTTTGGTTGTGGAGCACATGGTGATATTTTTACCTTTATAATGCAAGATGAAGGAATTTCATACAAAGATGCATTAGAGAAATTAGCAAATATTGCAGGAGTAAAATTAAAAATAAATTCTAGAAAAGAAATTGAACAATTTGAAAAGAATAAAATCTTTTTTCAAATTTATAAAAAGACAGTAGAATTTTACCAAAAACAGTTATTTAATCAAATAGGAGATAAAGCATTATCTTATATTACTTCAAGGGGAATTAAATTAGAATTTATTAAAAAATATCATTTAGGGTATTCTCCAAATGATTCTTCTATTTTGTTAAAGGAATTAAAAAAAGAGTTTTCAGAATCAGAAATTTATGAATCAAAAATTATTTACAAAAAAAATAATTTTGAATTTGATCCTTTATATAATCGCCTAATTTTTCCAATTCAAGATAAACTTGGAAATTTTATAGCATTTGGAGGAAGAATAGTAGATAAAGGCGAACCAAAATATCTAAATTCTGCCGAAAATCCTATATTTAAAAAAAGTGAACATTTATATGGTTATAATTTTGCAAAAAACTCTATATATAAGCAGCAAGAAGCTATTGTTGTAGAAGGATATATGGATGTTATAAGCCTAGCAAACTGTGGTATTAAAAACACAGTAGCTCCACTTGGAACAAGTATAAAATTAGAGCAGTTAGAAATTTTATGGTCTATTTGCCAAGAACCTACTATTTGTTTTGATAATGATGAAGCTGGTAAAAATGCTGCAAAGAAAATAGCTTATAATAGCTTAACTAAAATATCTCATAACAAATCTCTAAAATTTGTAAACTTGATAGAAGGCAAAGATCCTGATGATGTGATAAAAAACAAAGGTGTAAATTTTTTTAAAAATTTGATTGAGAAAAATATTTCACTATCTGATTATATTTTTAATAATGAAGTTGATAAATTTGGAATAAATACACCTGAAAGAAAAACTTCCATAAAACTAAGTTTAGAAAAAATTGTTGAAGATATATCTGATTATTCGCTTAAAAAAAGCTATCTATATCATTTTAAAAAAAAATATAGTGATTTAGTATTTAATTTTAAGAAAAAAAATATAAATAATACAAATAATGCAACTCTTTTAAAGATAAAAAAACAAAATAATACTGATGAAATCAATAATACCATAGTTATTGCTATCTTATGCAATTATCCCGATTTGCTAAAAAATAACAAAATAACAGAAGAATTAATGAACATTAAGATGCCAAATAAACTTGACAATATTAAAAAAATACTGTTAGATTTCAGCCTTAGTAATGATGACAATTTCAAATCTTTTTTTGATAATAACATTGAAAAAATTATAAATAAAAATGAAGCAACTGAAATAATTGAAAAATTATTAAACACTATAAAATTCAAATCTCAAGCTGAGGCTAAGCAAAAATTGTTAAGAGTATTTAACATAAATAAAATCGGTGCTATTAAAAAAGAAATAGAAGAATTAAAAAATCAATTACTATCTACAGCTGATGACAAGTTAATGAAAAAGATGCTATACTTAAAAGAGTATGAAAGACAAATTAAAGATGAAATTGCAAATTAATTATTCATATTATATTTAAACAAATAAAGATAATGGCAAATATTAATAAACTAAAAAATTCTAAACTACATGAAAAACTAAAAGAGTATATAAAAATTGGAAAAATATCTTCTGAAGAACTTGATAAAATCATTCCAGAAAATACTAATCATGATATTGTAAAACAGGTTATTTTTTTTCTAAAAGAATCTGGTATCGCTATTATTAATAAAGAAGCAGAGTCTGAAATAACTGCTCAAGCAGAACAAGAAGAAGAATTTGAGTCTACTTCTACAGAAAATATAATTAACAATTTTGGTAATGATGATCCAGTAAGAATGTATCTTAAAGAAATGGGATATAGACTTCTATTAACTAGAGATGGAGAAGTTGAAGTAGCTAAAAGAATTGAAGAAAGTAGAGTAAAAAAGTTATTTTATATTATTCAAACTCCTATGGCTCTTAAAAAAATGCAAGATTGGTATGATGACATACTTACAGGTAAAAAATTATTAAGAGAAGTTATAGATATTGATGCAACTGCAAGCAATGAACAATTCTTTGATGAAAATTCTGAAAAAAATGATGATTTTAATACCAAAAACACAGAATCTGGCAATGATGATTTTGATAATGATGATGATAGTGATACTACTTCTATTTCAGCTATAGAAAATGATTTAAAACCTAAAATACTTGATATATTATTAAAAATATCCGAAGATTGTAAAAGCTTATTGCAATTTTATGATGTAAAAAAAGATAAAAAAATTAGCAGTTCTAATCAAAGCAAAGCTGAAAAAAAATTATTAGATAATAAGATAAATGATATAGCTAATTTATTAGGTGAGCTCAAATTAAATGATCAATTTATTAATGAAATTTTTTATCAACTAAAAGAAATAAATAAAGATATTATTCAAATTGAAAGTGAATTATTTAAACTTGCTTCAAATTCAAAATTAAACAGAGCAAAATTTATAGATGTATACCGCACTATTGATTTAGAAAAAAATTGGATTGATCTGTTAAAAAATCGGGGGGTAAAATATACTAAATTAATAGATGAAAACAGCTCGTTTTTTACTAAAGCTCAACTAAAATTTGAAAAAATTAAAGCCAAAGCTGGATTATCCATAATTCAGTTTAAAAAAATCTTTCAAGATATACAAAAATGGGAAAGAGAGGTTACAAAAGCTAAAAAAGACATGATAGAAGCAAATTTAAGATTAGTTATATCTATTGCAAAAAAATATGCTAATCGAGGATTACAATTTCTTGATTTGATCCAAGAAGGTAATATTGGTCTTATGAAAGCTGTTGATAAATTTGAGTATCGAAGAGGGTATAAATTTTCTACCTATGCAACATGGTGGATTAGACAAGCAATAACACGTTCAATAGCAGATCAAGCTAGAACAATTAGAATACCTGTACATATGATAGAAACTATCAATAAAATCATTCGCACTTCAAAGCAATTAGCTCATGACTTAGGAAGAGAACCAACTTCTGAAGAAATTGCTGAACAATTATCAATCCCTATTGAAAAAGTAAAAAAAGTTCTTAAAATTTCTAAAGAACCTATGAGCCTTGAAAATCCAATTGGAGATGATGAAGGAAGTATGTTAGGTGATTTTATTGAAGATGCCAATGCTGTGAAACCATTGGATTCTGCAGTTCATTCAAATTTACGAGAAACAACTACTAAAGTTTTAGCTACACTCACACCCCGTGAAGAAAGGGTGCTTAGAATGAGATTTGGTATAAGCATGGAAACAGATCATACATTAGAAGAAGTAGGCAAGCAATTTGATGTAACTAGAGAGAGAATAAGACAAATTGAAGCTAAGGCTTTAAGAAAATTAAGACATAAAAAAAGATCTGCAAAATTAGATACCTTTACATAATTGCTTCCCTCTCTATCAGCTCATTGTAAGTTAAATTTTTTTGCTACAGGAAAAGTCTAAAAAGAGTATGGCGACTAATTTTCAACACAAATTTCTTGAATAGAATTATATTTATCAGCACACATTCTCTTCATTAATAATAACCCAAACTGCAGATAAGAAATTTATAGCAAATCTTATCATCATGAAGAGGAGTATCTCTGAGCAGTCATCACGAGGGAGAGACAAAGTCTCGACTGTAGTGATCCAGAATTATTGCCTAACTTACATTTTTGAAATATATATGGATTGCCACGGATGCCTATCATCATCCTCGCAATGACGTTTTTGTTTTCGTCATCACGAGGGAGAGACGAAGTCTAGACTGTGGTGATCCATAATTGTTGTCGCATTTACATTTATTGATAATTTTCCTGGATTGCCGCGAGCATTAAAATGCTCTCGCAATGACTATATTGCTAACTAAAATTGTATTCAAATATTTGTATATAACAGTTTTTTCCCCTTTTAATAAGTATTTCTTATATGCAGCTCGGGTTAATAATAATTGTGAATCAGTAAATTTTTTAGGACGTCCACCTAACTTACCTCTAGCAGCATTCAAGCCAATTAATATACGTTCTTTAATAGTATCTTTTTCAAATTTAGCAATTGCAGTAAACATATAGAAGAAAAACTTACTATTAGAAATTAGTATCAATATTTTCTTGAATAAACTTAAATCCAATGTCTTGATTATTAAATTCTTAAACCTTAGAAATAATGCAATAGTATCTTTAGCATCTCTGGCATATTATTTCATTTTAAGAAGCTTTCTGTGATATTTGATTCACTTGCAAAAATTATTTATTCTGGCAAATCTGTGACGTTATTAAATTTAAAAAAGAGCCTTGCAAGAATTGTAAAATATCTGCTATTTCAAGTAATCTATAAATAAACTCTGAATCAAAAACGATTAAAAATTAATGAGAAAAATTTATTATTCTATGAAATTAAAATAAATAATGATAATGATAATTCTATAATGATTGGTGATACATGGCACGATAAACAAGCTTCTAAGGCTTTTGGCATTCCTTTTTTAGATGTGAGATTTGTTCATAATTTATTGAAAATAAATTTATAAATATTTAACTATATAAACAAAAATTAGGTCATTTTTTTATATTTTTTGAATTACAAAAATTATTCTTATTAAAAAAATATGCTTTAATTTCATAGAAAATAATTATGATAATGCTAATAACAATTAAACTATCTGCAATATTAAAAGCTGGATAATGCCAATGATTAATATGAAAATCAATAAAATCAAATACCTTACCAAATATAATTCTATCAATTAAATTACCAATAGCACCACCTATAATAAAGCCTTGAAGAATTAGATTTATATTAGACATTAAATATAGTATTAGGATAATAATTATAAGTGATAAACAAATAAATATAATTGGTGAAAAATTATGTTCGCTAAAAATTCCAAAACTAATCCCATTATTCCAAATTTTTACAAAATTTAGAAAATTAGTAATTTTATATATACTTTTATGATCCAAAGAGCTTAGAACTACCTGCTTTGTTAATTGGTCTAATAATAATGCAAATAAACAAGTAGATACTAAAATAATATTTTTTTTTAATTTTATAGACATTTCCTTAATATAGAAATTACAGTATGTTGAGAATTTTTTAAACTCAAATATTTTAAATTTATAATTATATATTGTATTTTACTAAATCTGTCATATAAAGTTGATATCTTATAAAAAGATTTATTATTGCTAACATATAATTCTAATATTTTTACCATTAAATTGGAAATAGCACATTTAAAAAATCTCAAATTCAAATTATTATTTAAATTAATATCTTCTATTAAATTTAAAATTTTATTAAATTGTTTATCGGCAAAAAAGTTTATTAATTTGAAAAATTGGTCATTTTTGATAATTTCTGCTGCCAAATTAACATCTCCACTACATAATTGATACAATAATTCTATATTTACAGTTAGTTTAGTATTAATAAGTCGTAATATTCTAATTTTAAAATCTTTAAAAGATATTTTAGCTAATTTAAATTTTATACATCTAGACTTTAACGTGTCAGAAATTGAATTAATATTTGTAGCATTAAATATATATGCTGTATTACCAATTGGTTCTTCTAATATTTTTAAAAATGCATTTTCTGCATTCCTATTCATTTTATCAATATCATCAATAAGTACAACTTTATATTTAGAATTAATGGGAGTATGCTTCAACCAATCTTTAATACTTCTTACTGTATCAACTGAAATTATAGAATCTTCATTAAAAAAATCATTTGAAACAACATATAGATCAGGAGATCTTAAATAATTATGATTATTATTTTGTTTATTATTTAGTATAAGATTTGCTATTTCAACACTTAAATATGTTTTTCCTATCCCACTGTTTCCATAAATGATACAAGAATTAAATAATATATCATTATCAATATTGTCCTTAATTAAGGTTCTAATTTCTTTATAAGAATAACCAAAATTTTGCATATAAATTAGTAATAAAATTAACTTTTGATTTTAATATTTGGAATAATAAGCTTATATTTAATGATATTTTTATCATTAGTCTGAAATGATAAATCCAATCCAAGTAAGTTAACAAAATAGTTAATAATTAAAATATCTAATTTTGACTCATCAAAATAATTTAAATCTAATTTATTATCTATATAATTAACATACTCTTGAACATTGCCTTTTTTGATTTTATTGCCTTCAAATATAATTGAAATTTCTAAGCCAGTTAAAATTTCATGTATATATACTGATAAAAAGCTAATTTCATCAATTAGTTTTTTAGAACTATCTAATAAAAAGTACATTACAGTCTCTACAAAGATTTTATCCTCAATAATAATTGTATTAGTAGTAGTGAAATTTTTGCTAATTCTTAAATTATCATAAGTGCTCATATTAAAAATAGTATTTAATAAATCTTTTATAATTTCAGCTAAACATATATTAGACTTCTTAGAATCTAACGAATACCTTAATAATTTTTTATCACTAAAAAACAACTCACAATTAGCTAATAATTGCTTAGATGCTTTATCTATTATTTTTATTTTTTTATTGTCAACTATTGTATTACTATGCTCTGACTCAATACTTTGTATTGACAATTGAATTTGATGTAAAGGAGTATTGAAGTTATGTACTATATCTTTGTAATTATCTTTATAATTAACTATGAATTTTTTTAAAAATTTGCTAACAAAATGATATTTTAGGTATATATTTTTATATTGATTTTGTAATTTAAGATAGTCATGTTTCAATATATCAATAACTTTTAAATTAGATAAATTTTTATCACCTTCTAGTTTCATGTATTTTTTTAATGAAGTAGATATCCTATTTAATGGGTATATAATACCTACTAATACACATGATGCTAATATCAAAAATATTATTAAATCAATTATTATAAGTAACTTATCAAATTTAAGAAAATTAATAATATTTTGTAAATTAAAACTAGATATCTCTTCTACAAAAATCTTAAAACTTTTATCTCTAAATGATACTAAAGAATATGATTTTTCAAATAAACCATAACCACTAATTCTAGTATATCTTTTTTCTTTATTTTTACTTAAAAATACCATCCCTTCTTTTAAATATGGTATATTGGCTAAATTTTTATCTAAAACTTTTGCACTATCATTAATAACATATAAAATTCTATTATATTTATCACTAATTAAAATGCGATAATTTTTACTAAAGCTATATTTATCTTTAATTCCTCTAACTAGCTTACGAAAATTAATTAATCTTAAATATACATATTGATCGCCTCTATAACATGAAACAATTTCATAATGATCATTTATATATATTTGACCAAATTTTATATTTCCTTTATTTTTTATACATTGTAAAATAGTAGGGTTTGTCTTTAAATTTTGAATGCTAATCTTACTTTCATTTATTCCGGTAAAAAATAAATCTTGATTTACACTATCATATTTATAAATTTCATCTAAAAAAAATAATTTTTTAGCTCTATTATTATCTAATATATGTTTAATATTATTGTTAAATAAATTATTTTTATCTATATATTCAATAAGTTGAAAATTATCATAACTATAATTCTTTGCAACAGAAAGCCTAGCTCTAACATAATGAGATAAATCAGTTATTTCATTTCTTATAATTTGCTCAATATAGCTTCTATATTGGAATATGACTATGGTAATGAAGGCAATACTATATATGATCATTATAAAACGCTTGTTTAACAAAAACGTTAATGACTTTTCAATATTTTTTTTCATTACGCTAAAAAAACTTATGGTCGGGGCAGAGAGATTTGAACTCCCGACCCCCTGGTCCCAAACCAGGTGCGCTACCAGACTGCGCTATGCCCCGAATTTATATTATTTAAAAGCATTAAATTGATGTTACTATAATTTCTAATTTTTGTGCAGCCTTTCTCAATTCATCATATTTATTATACAGCACCAATATTAATTTTTCCTCAATATTATCAGATTTTAATTTTAAGTCTTGAGCAACTCCCATAATAACCTTAGATTTTATAATAAGATTATCTAAATTTTTATGAATATCATTAGCTAGTTTTATAGCTGACTCTTCTGTTAATTTTAATTTTGTCGATGCTATACTATGAATATATTTAGTTGCTTTCTCAATCAAATCTACTTTTGCCTTTAAATTAGTAATAGTCTTTTTTCTAACCTGATTTTTCATTGCATCTATCCTAACTGAAGAAGTAACAACCAAATCACTTGCCAGTCCAATTTTTGACATTAAAGCAATAATCCATTTATGAATATCTAAATGATACCATTTATGGCCATTTCTATAATCATTCGCAAATGCATGATGAAAATTATGCCAATTTTCTCCTAAAAGCAAAAAGAATAACCACCAAATATCTCTAGCTGTACCATAGTAATAGTCTTTACCCCCTATATCTGTATGCACAACAGAATTCACACAAAATGTTGCTTGTTGTTGTATAGCTCTGCCAACACCCATAAAAATAAAAGCACCTAAAGCATATTTAAAATTGCCACCAATAATATAACCAAGTGCTAAAGGTACTACTATATTCATAAACATTACTAGCTTCCAATAATTCTTAAATTGCCATAAAACAATTTTATTCCTACCTAATTTTGCAATAGCTAATCTATCAATTCTTTTATTTTTAAAATCTGAAAAAATCATCCATCCCATATGAGACCATAAAAAACCTATAAACTTATTTTTATATTTTAATGCTGAATGAGGGTCTTTTTCTTCGTCTGTATATTTATGATGTAGCATATGTTCTGAAGCCCATGCTAATATAGGCATCTGAGCTGCTCCAGCTGTTAAACAAGCCAAAATAAATTCTAACCACTTTTTAGTTTTAAACGCCCCGTGAGACCATAATCTATGTAAACCTACCCCAACTGAGATATTAACAATATAGTAAGTTGCCACCATAGAAATTATTTCAAATTTACCAATCCCATATTCAAGCCCATAAATTACAGCAAATATAACTAATAAAATGGGATAAATGACTATTACAAAGAGAGCAGGATAATTAATTGCAAAATTAGATTTTTTATTCTGGACCATTTTAGCAAAAGCAACAAATTAAAACCGTCATACTAATATAATTTAGTATAAAATACAAGGTTAATTACTATTTAACCATCAACAATATACTTTATGCAAATTTATTATATTAGGAATCTCAATATAAATATTAAAAATTAAATTAATCTAGCTCCATCAAATCATTTTGTGTAGCCAAAATTGAAGTTAATTCTCTTACTTTTTCAGGCTTCATCTCAGCTAATATCAACGCAAGCTTAGACTCTTTCATATTTAAAGACATTTCTATAAGAATACCTATTTGTAAATCATTAAAAATTTTTGCTGCTTCTTTTGGCTTCATATTTTCATAAACTTTAACTAATCTTTGAATTTTTTGTTCCTCACTTTTATTACTATTTTTTAACTGAGGTTTTAATTTATTTTGTAAATTTTCAAGTAAACTTAATCTTTTATCAATATATTGCTTAACAGACTCTAATGCTAATTTATCTGCTGGCACTTCATCATTATATTGTTCAATCTCTTTCCTCCTCTGTCTTAATTCTTGCAATAATTTTTTTTCTGACTGCAATTGAAAATCATCTTTAATAACAGGTTTAGAATTAGTTGCATTTATATTTTGTGAATTTTCGTTCACATTCGATTTTAAAGGTTCATTATTTTTTTCACTTGATTTATCAAGTTGAGCTTTAGATTCTTGAATATTGATAATTCCTATATATTCCTCCATCACACCCATTAATTTCGAAAAAAACAAACATACTAATAGTATAAGTAAATAAGGTAATAGTCTAAGCATATTAATTATTTAAATCCTTTTTTGTTTTTTTCTTTTTTACGCTTTTAGTACCAGCACTTTTTTTAGTCGTAATAGATTTTTTTAATTTCGATGTAGTTTGAATATTTGATTCAAGCTCATCAGCTAATTTAGTAGCTTTTTCAATTAAAAAACTAAGATCATTAGAAAGCTCTTCTGATTGTTTTATATAATCTGACATCTCAACCATTGTTTTATTTGTAAGAATCTTTAAATCAGATATACTACTGTTGGCCCCATTAATAGATGAATCTAAATTTTTAATTAAAAATTTAATATCACCCCTACTATTTTGCAAATGTTGAATTTTTCCATTTAACTTCCAACAATAAGCTATTGCAAGGCAAAGCAAAACTAATACAACACTATTTAAAATTAATTCCATATTCTTTACTCTAAGTATTTAGCGGCATCAATTTGATCTAATATTTCAACTGCAATCTTATTATTAATTTGACCTAATTTGCAATCAGACACTTTGATATTATTAATCACTAAATTCCAATTTTGATCATTAGTTCTGTTTAAAACAATAGTATTACCAACTTTAATATCAGATAAATCTTTAAGTCTAAAGATTTTTTCAGTATGTTCTACACAAACATTCAATTTCAAATTATTTATAACATTTTCAAAATATTGAAACCATATCTCTTTTTCTTTTAAATCTTTTCCTTTTAAAGATATTTTGCTAAGTTCTGATTTATAGGGAATAAGTGTAAAGTATGGAATTAAAAATTTAATATATCCTTCATTTTTATTTAGAGGACTTACTTTCATAGTTAATAATTTACAAAATTCATTAGAATTTGCTATTAAAATTGAATTAGGGCCACTTTCTAATCTTTTAAACTTAAATTGTAAATTAGATATATTTTCAAATGATTTATTAATAGAATTTATCATCACTTTAACAAAATCTTCTATAACCCCTTTTTCTATCTTTGTAAAAGGTCTTTTTTGTACTTTCAAATCAAATTTATACTCATAACCTCCAAGTAAAATATCCAATATAGTGTATACAAACTGATTTTCAAAAATTACTAAGGATTTATTATTATCACTATTAGTAATTTCTATAACTCCAATCATTGAAGGATACTCAATATCCTTTATAATATCAGAGAACTGAATATTTTCATTTTCACTTATATTAATAGAAGTATCACAGTTTAAAAAATCTTTTAAGGACTTGGAAAAATTTCTTTGCAATAATTCAAATACTTTATTTAAAAGAGGAAAATTCAATACTGATGCATTTTTAGCATTAAGTATCAAATTAAAATTTTCATCCTTGACTTTACCAGTCATTTTCAATGTATTATTTTTTTTTATTGCATTTGCCATTTACTTTATTACCAATTATACAATTATTGAACTAATATATCTTCAATCAATAAATCACTAATTTCAGCTGGATACAAAATTTTATTAGTTCTTTTATACAGACTATCTTTAAGTCTATATATAGACACAGAACCAATAACATCAGATGGCCTTAATTGCCTTAAAAAAGTGAAATACTCATCTCTTAAACTAGGTTCTAGTTTTTTAGCCTCTTCTAAACTACTACTATTATTAAATTTTAATGTTATTGAAATTTTTAAAAATTTATTTGCCTCATTATGAGTATCTAAATTTACTACAATCGGTGTTAAATCATAATATAAAACTTCTTCTTTTTGATCATTTGTAAATTCAGAATTTTCAACAGGCTTAATTTTACTATACTTATAAAACAAAATCCCTAAAACAGGTAAGCCAATAATAATAACTATCGCTATTAATATTATTTTCTTTCTTTTTGTCTTAAAAAATCTGTCGTTGTTAACAGATATATCTTGTTCTAAATTGTCATTGTTATCTTGAGATTCCATAAACCTTTTTTAATTGTCCTACTACTTAGTATTTAAGTAGTAAATTATAATTTTATTTTTGTCAATTTTAGATAATGATTATTTAACATTATACTTTAAACTCAAGAATGAAAAAACATAAAAAACAAGCTGTAATATCCACAATAATATATTAACAGTAGTAAAATTTTTGATTTTAAAATACTCATAAAAATTAGGACTCTGATACCGTATCAAAAGTCAAATAAAAATATATGGGTCTATTGCTACTTTATTACCCTCATTATCTATTATTGTTTTATTATAACTACCATTCCTTCTATTACCACTCTTCTTCTCTTTTTTACTGTGCTTATCATATCCTAGCTCGTGCTCTAATTCGCTTTGTAGAACTCTTTCTACTAATTGTTTTTTTAATTTACTAAACAGACCATCTTTCGCCAATATCTCCGATGGATCTACTTGTGATAATAATTCATCTACTAATTTTGTTGCTGTATCTGTTGTTTTTTTACTTACCTTTTGTGCCATCTGTGTTACCATAATAAATTATTTTTATTTTATTCTTTTTAGTAACTTACACAAAGTATATTACACTCTCTAATATCATTAAAACTTTCTTTTATTATTATCTTATTTATCATATCAATAAATTTTAAAACAGATTTAAACTTTTTAACATTTCCAACAAAATCATAATAGTATATCAATAATTATTCGCAATGAGTTGTCCTTATACTAAAGAACTTCTAATATTATTAATATCATTCTCTATGTTACTATCTTCTTTTTTTAATTTATCAAGCTTATTTATGTAATATAAAATGGTAGAATGATCTCTATCTCCTATTTTATTACCTATTACTTTAAGACTATTTGTTGTTAATTCTTTACTTAGATAAGCTATAATTTGTCTACCTACCACCAGCTTTCTATTTCTTTTTTTAGATACTATGTCTGCAAGTGATATTCTGTAATATTTTGCGACCGCGTTGATTATCCCAGATATACCTGTTTTTTTATTGCTACTCCTTATATAGTTCTGAATATATTTACATATATTTTCAGTGGTAATATTTTTATTACTAATACTTAAATAGGTCTTTAAATTATTTAATCCTGCTTCTAACTCTCTTATACTTGTTGTAACTTTATCTGCTATTATCTTAAGTATATTTTCTTCAAGTCTTATCTCGTTGTTTTTATTATAATTATTTAATATTTTTAAACGCAACTCATACTCACTTGGCTCTATATAAACAGTATTACTTGATCTTAGTATTGATTTTGTTCTTTCATCACTCAGTTCTAATATATGACTATCTACACTAGATGCTATCACTACCTTCTTCCCTGATTCAATAAGAGAATTTAGTATATAAGAAAATTCCTTTTGTGTACTTTCTTTTCCACATATAAATTGTAAATCATCCATTAAAAATATATCTACCTCGTTTATTTTACTTCTCAACTCAAATAATGTATTTGCTCTAACAGCATTTACAAAATTATGCATAAATTTTTCAGCACTTAAGTATCCAACTTTATTTGAAGTACAATTACTAATATTTTTATCTTTACCTTCTTCTTTTTTATTCATTTCATTAACGATAGATTGTAATAAATGCGTCTTTCCCATTCCTACATGTGAATGTATATAAAATACATTATTATGATTATAATCTATATTATTTGTTGCAATATCCTTAGTAACTTTGTACGCAACTATATTTGATTCTCCAGTTATGTAATTATTAAAAGTATATTTTGGATTGGCTTTTGAAAATATATTATTTGCTAAACTATATTTTTGATTTATTGTTATTTCTTTAAATGATTCTTCTTTACTATTTTTATTCTCTTTCCCAATACTATTATCCACAGAAATAGATATCATTTTTATATTATTATCAACACTAAATGCAGCATTCTTTACAATAAAAAAATAATTCCTAACCAATGTTTCTCTATCAAAATTATCTTTTACTGAAAAATATAAAATATTATTTCTTATTTCTATAAATTTACTACTTCCTAATATTCTTAATAACTCTGTATTTTGATTATTATCTAGTTTCACTTTAACAAAAATATTTTGCCACACACTTTGAGACAAATTCTCAGACTCTTCTTCAGTTATATAATTATCTTGAGTATATGTATTTAACTGTACTGTTGATTTTACTTGCATATTATTCCTCAAAATAAATTATATAGATCATAAAAAGACAATAAAGTTGAGTATCTAATCTACTATTATTTTCTTATCAGTAAAGTAAAATAATTGCATTTTTTGCTAATATATTTCTTGACGAACTACAACTTCACAACTTTTCATAAGTTAATAAATTGCAAGATATTTTTTTCTTTTATTTAACAGTTTATTTCGATAATTTTAAATTTTTTATAACACTTTTATTATGTTCTTTATCTTGAGCAACTACAAATTCTCTAAGATTATCTATACATTTTTTATACCCACTGCTTGTTATCCTTCCTGTATGATTTGTATATTTTAAATATAATAAATATGTACACAATACATCTTGTTCACAATAGTTTCTTATTTCTTCTATCTCATTCCTATTGTATAAATCCTCAACTTGTGATCCATCTACATCTACTTTGCATGGTATCCCATATACTCCCGCTACCTCACTCATCTTAATTCTTGTAGATGCATTGTAATCTGTAAATACTTCCAGTAAATCACAATGCCAATCCATACTATATCTCTGAGTGTAGTTATTCCACTTATCACCTCTTGCATATAACCAATTTGCTTCTATGTCATATTTCATTGCTCTATACTTCAGTACTGGTAAATCAAAGCTCCTTCCATTAAATGTTATAAGCCTAGCATCTAATTTTTCTAAATAATTAAAAAATCCTTTTACTAATTCAGATTCTTTATCCTCTATATTCCCACCAGATTTTATATTCATAATTTCATATTCTTCCTTCCCATCAACATTTACATGAACTATTGCATCTAAATAACTTATTGCTACCACCTTATGAAATTGGTGGCTTTACAAAATCACTCCCTGAAATACTATTATCTATGTGATACTGTTTTATTTTTGCTATTACTTCTTCATTTGTTGTTTTTTCACTAAGCCCAAGAAAGCTTCTCGATGATTCAACATCTATTACTGGTCTTTTATATAACTCATAACCTTATTTTATTATTGGAATTAAAGAAGATAAATTCTCCTCTTGAAATATAGCCTTAGATAAACCTATAGAGTTTTCTAATTTCTCTAAAAATGAAACTTTTCTTTCATATTTCACAAAATATACTTGTTTATTATCTTGGTACAAGGAAGTTAAATAATCAGCACTAGTTATTATTTCATCAACTAATTTTAATTCCTTTGCTTTAGATCCTAACCAAAATTCTCCTGTGGATATTTTTTCTATATCTATACTCGGTCTCTTTAATTTAATTAAGTTTTTAAATTCAGAATGTATTTGATCTAATTCTTCTTGTACTTTTTTACGTCCTTCTTCAGTATTTTTACCGAGCACACTCATTGCTCTTTTATACTTACCAGAAGTTATTTGTTCATATTTGATCCCATTTTTCTCCATTAATTCATTAAAATTTGGAATTTCAGTTAATACTCCAATAGAACCTACTATTGCAAAAGGTGCAGCAATAATTCTATCAGCTACAACAGCCATCATATATCCACCACTTGCTGCAACCCTATCTACTAACACTGTTAAATGTAGACCTCTTGCAGTTAATCTCTCAAGTTCAGATGTTGCTAATCCATATCCATTAACTGTGCCACCTGGTGATTCTAACATTAAAACTACATTATCTCCATTATTAGCTACTGATAAAATAGCAGTAATTTCTTTTTTTAATGAATCAACTTCTTTAGCTTGAATATCTCCATTAAACTTTAGTAGAAAAGTCTTGCTGCTTTTATTTTCTTCTTTTTTATTAAGGTTCTGTATTAATTTTTCTGCTTCAGCCTTAGGATAAATATTATTAATCATTGCAGTTTTAACATCATAATAATGATTTGTAAGATTCTTTACCGTTAGTGAACCAATGTCTTTATTTTTATTTTCCTTGTTTCCTATGATCGCAAAAATAAAACTTATACCAAAAAATAACAAAATAATCGTTATTGATTTTAGAGTAAATAATAAATAATCTTTAATAAATTTAGCCATATTATAATTTAGTTTATTATGAATACATAGCCTTATAATGTTTTTATATTAGCTACCGATGTTCTTCCTTGATTTGTTTCTATCTCAAATTCTATCTTTTGCTTTTCATCTAAGGTATCTAGTCCTGCTTCTTTTACTGCAGATATATGTACAAATACATCTTTACCATTTTCTTGTTTAACAAAACCATAACCTTTTTCAGGGTTAAACCACTTGACTGTTCCTGTTACTTTCATTTTGTGATCCTTTTTCTTATTTATTATTGTTTTTACTATTCTTGTTATTTTTACTATCCTAGCTACATTACTTATTATATTTAACATAATCACTATTTAAAATATCAACTTCTTCATGCTTTTTTTATTTCTTTTTCCTTTCCTATAAATCCTGCTTGATCTATAAATATTCTTAGCCTCCCCATATTAATAGTATAATCTATATTTTTCTTTATATTATCTTTTGACTCTCCTATTAATACTGTAAAACTTTGCATTCTCATTTCCAGTAATTCTAACACTTTACTTATTTCTTCCCTTTTCTTATATACTACATCTACCTGCTTTTTAATTTCTCCTGTGCTAGCTACTAATAATTTTATTAATGCCTTTAAATTCCAAATTAATAGCTTATTAATCTCTTTGATCTTATTTATTACTTCTTCATCGTTAATTTCTCTGTTTATTTTTACTATCTTTTTCTTATCCTTTGTGCTTTTTATTAATGCTCTCTCGAGTCCAGCATTCATCGCTAACTCTTTAAGCTGTTTTGTTATTTCTATCTTATTCATCTTAATTATTACTTAATTTATTATATATATTGTTTAATCTTCCTCTTTAGCCTTATCCTCTCTCATTTCACTTATATCTTCTAATTTCCTATGACTACCGTCACACAAAGGTGCTAAATCTGACTTTTTACAAGTGCAAAATGATATAAACCTATCTGATATTACTTCAAATTTTACTGGACCTCTTCCCTGTTCATCATTTTTATGACTCCCATCACAAAATGGCTGGCTCTTACTTAATCCACAACTACACCAATTATATGTTTTACCACCACTGACTGCTACTCTTATTGCTGGGCTTTTGTTTTTCATTTGCACCTATATTATCGTTATTATTGCACCATACATTACTATTGATAGCATATTTCTATATTCTTATGTATCACGCGCTTCACTTGATTCTTCTTCGCTTTGCTCATCTGTATGTAAATCGTTTTCATCTTCTTCTATAACTGTATTTAAAGTATTATGTTTTTCACATGCTATTGATATGTTATTTAATATTGCTGCTAACATTAATGCTATTATTATATTTTTATTCATTGTTTTGTTCTTATTTGTTAATTTTATTTAATTTATTGCTTACTTATTTAATTTCAATAGCTATAGCCACATAGATTGTATATCTTATCTCTATAACTTGCTATAGATTTCATATCTTTTATTATTTGCTTTGCTGTTAGACTTGTTTTCTTACATTCTTCTACATAATATTTTATTTTTATAAAATCCTTGTTTGCATAATCATACATTGCCTTAGCATAACCACTTCCTTTTTGCTTTGTGTAGTCATCTAATTCCCCATGCTTTTTTAACTTACGATTTATGCACCATTTCCATTTTACTTCTTCTATATGTGATAAATTTGCTCCTAGCTCTATACTCATTATTTATAAATTCGCTATTTCTTATTCAGATTATCTATTAATAAACATATTATTCCAATACCACATATGGATAATATAATTATTATAAAATTATTTAAAGCCAACTCTGGCATCAATAACTTTTTACCTTCATTCATTGCTTTATCTGTTATGCATTTTAGACATATATTTAATTCTTCTGCATTAATTAATCCTTCTTTTTCCTTAACTATGTTATTTACACAACTAACAGTCACTTTGTATCCAATTATACTAATAAACAATATAATTGATATTATTACTAATGATATAAAATGATTTTTTAATAACCTCCGCATAATCTTCATTAATTTAACTCTTATTTACTCTAAAATTTGATTTAACACTTAAATCGTCTTCTGCAATTTTTTTACTAAGCTCTTTATAACACTTTCTATCTTCTTCAAGCCTTTTATTTAATATTTCTCTTTGCTCTTCTGTAATCTCAATTTCCCATGTACTGTGGATACCTTTTTGGAATAAATTTCTCCTTATCCTTTTTTCCTCTTTAACATTTTTGTCAATATCTTTATCAATTGCCATTTCCACAAAGATTTTCTATTTTCTTAGCATACCCATCTATTGATGCCATATGTCTTATTAATTGTTTTACTAATTTATCAGTACCCTTATGTTTTTCTATATAGCCTTTCATTTCTTGATAATGATTATTAGCCTCTTCTTGTTTTGAATTGGCATAATTTATCGCTACACTTTTTGAATCACTCTTTACTTCTCCATAATTCTTTATCTCATTTTTTACACTACATAACTTTGCTATTAATTCTTCTCTTATTTCCTCAATTTTTGATAGAGTTATGCCAATATCAGCCTTCATTAATTCGATACTAATTATTTCTTTTTACTTTTAGCAGCTTTTTTATCTGCTGTTGTTGATTTACTCTTTATTTTTGTTAGTGCTTTTTCCTTTAATTCGCTTCCAACTACAAATTTCACTACTCTTCTTTCTGGCACATCTACCATATCTCCTTTTGGTGTTTTTACTTTTGTAGCATTTTTTACAGATGTTTTAAATGTTCCAAATCCTATGAATTTTAGTTCATCGACCTCTTGTATTGACTGTCCTATACTTTCAAATACTGCGTTAAGCCATTTGCTTGCTTCCGTTACTGTACTCTCTCTTTTTTCTGAGAGCTTCTTTAGAAATTCTTGTTTATTCATTTTTATTACTTTTTTATTTTAAAGTACTATTATAACATTTCATTATACATTTTACAAAGTTATTTTAATTCTATTTACCTAATTCACTGCTTTTTATGTTCTTAATATATATTTATGCTGCTTTTTTGTTTTTTTATTGATTCTATTTTATTTTTTGCTTCCTCATATGAATTACACGACTCAATTATATAATTATCTTATTTATCATTTTTCTCACTATATGCTTTTGTTATCACCCACTCATGAAAAATATCTTGCTGAAGCATTATTTATATAGTATCTATTCTTTGATTCATAATCATACCTTGCCCATTTATTAATTTCTATTCTTGGTAACTTATTCGTCATTCTGCTTTATATTTTTTATTCTTGTTATACTGCTAAATTTATAAACTTTTTTCTATAGTACCAATGATATCCCTTAATTCGCTCCTCGCCGCTACCGTCGATAAGTTCATTTTTATTTTTGATGTTAATTTTGCATCACTCAATGTTAATCCCTCTAAAAATAATTCCTTAAATATTACTCTGTCTCCAAAGCCAGATATAATTTTAAAACCATATTTTAATGATAATTTCTTAAGTGCTTCTTCTATATTTTTCATATTATTAGTTATTGTGCTAGACATCCTATTTCTAATTACATACCAGTCTATCTCCTTCTTATTTTTCATTGCTCTTTTTTTCTTGCATTCAAATACCATATTGCTATAAACACCTGCTTTTGAATTTGTTAGATCATTACCATCTACTTGTCCTAATAAATCTACATCTATAAAACTGTCATTGATTGGCGTTACTATTATATCTGCTTGCTTATGCAGTACTTTGCTTAACTTAGTATAATTGCCTGGTGTATCTACTATTATAAAATCAAATTCTTTTTTCTTTTCTTCTATTATTTTTTCTAATTTTTCTCCCTCTCCTTCTATAATAAACTCTTCTTTTATATCAATTATATATGGTAATTCTAATTTTAACTTATCTTTTTCTATTGCTTGCTTTCTATTTTCTAAATATCTTGTAAATGATTTTTGACGTATATCAGCATCTATAATTAATACTCTTTTTGATTTCTTAAGCAAAACTGTCACTATATGAAATGCTGTCGTTGTCTTCCCAGACCCACCTTTTTCATTCCCAAATACTAAAACTTTTCCCATCTTTAATTTTCACTTTAATTTATTATGTAAAATATTTTTTATTACCTACATGTTTATCAACTTATTAAAACTCAATAAATCTTCTTCGTCTTCTTTTTAATCACTATATTTTAGATCTTTTGATTAGGCATAGAATTGATAAATCTTTTTTCTTATTTTTAGTGGTTAATCTTTATGCTAAGTTTTGTTTCACCACTATGAACTGAAGAGATATTCCCTTTATTATTTTCTCTAATCCCTTGGTTTTCATTTTTATCTGAAGAATCTCTATCTTTTTTACTGCTCTCTTTCTTTTTTTGCTTTTCAAGCCATTCTTTATGCTTTTTATTTCTTAACTCCCATTTATTTTTTATTTCCTCTCTGTGCTTTGCAAGACCTTCTACATGCTCCTTTGTAACAACGCCTGATTCATTACCATTTAAATCATATCTTTTTGCATTTTCTTTATGGAGCTCTCTATATTTATTATTACTGCAATATATCCTGATAAATTTTCTTAATTGCAATCTACTTATTGTTAAATTGTAATCCATTAGTATATCTTTTATTATTCCTACTTTTAGTAACTTTACTTCTTCTTTATTAAATAATTTTGGATATTTAGCTGAAAGTTCACTTAGTACTTCTTTATATTTTTGCGTAGGCATTATGCCGATTTTTTTCTTATTAGTCTTTATTTTATCATATAACTCTTGATTAGATTTATCTTTGACCATTCCCTTACCAAGATCTTTCTTTATAGTGCCATATTCTACTTGCATACGTAAGTTTTTACGCTGCTCTTTTTTATTATCTACTACTATGATCGCATAAATTATAAATTTTTTCTTTGTAGCTTCTTATAGATTTTATATTGCGCTCAATTTGATTGGCAACCCTATCATTTTTTGGAGCTTTTTCTATGTAAGCTTTTACTCCATAATAACACTGATTAACATGATCTGTCATTTCTTTTGTATATTTTACTGCTGATTGCTTTAACCCTAATGAAAGATTAACATCTTGTTTCATTCTAGATTTTAAACTAATGTATCGTTTCTTAAATGCCTCTTTTATCCTTCTATATAAGATGCTTTTACCCATAACTCCATAGTTCATAATCTTATAAATTTTATTTCTTTGTTTTACTTGCTTTAGATTTAGTGCTTGTTGAAGCTTTTTCTTTTAACTCAGTCCCAACAGAAAATCTAACTATTCTCTTTTCTGGCACATGTACTACTTCTCCTCTTGGAGTCTTGACATCTTTTGCTTTAGATATTATGTCTTAAATGTTCTAAAGCCCACAAATCTTAATTCATCTGTTTCTTGTATTGCTTCTCCTCTTGTTTCAAATACTGACTTAAGCCATTTATCTGCCTCTGTGATTGTACTTCCTTTTTTCTTTGATAACTTTGCTAAAAATCCTTGCTTATTCATTAATTTCTCCTTTTTTATATTATTTTATTTATTATTGTTTTGAAGATGCCCCCAAGTTCGGACCGGTTTTAATGAGAAAAACCAAATTAATATTTATAGCTTCACTCTATGGAAGCAAACTCATTAGGAGTTTTATAACCAATAGAACTATGAGGCCTATTATGATTATAACCCTCTCGCCATTCTTCTACTTTACACATTACATCATTTAAATTCAAGAACCAATGTTGATTTAAACATTCATTTCTAAATTTACCATTGAAACTTTCTATAAATGCATTATCTGTTGGCTTACCAGGCCTTGAATAGTTTAATTCTACTCCTTTACTACTATAAGCCCACATATCTAGTTCTTTTGATATAAATTCTGGTCCATTGTCAACTTTAATTACTTTTGGAGTACCATAGCTACTTACTGCTTTTTCTAATGTATTTACTACATCCACTGCCTTATAACTATAACCAACTCCTATGCTCAAACTTTGTTTTGTATAATTATCTATTATTGTTAACAGTCTTATTTTAACACCTGTAAATAATTGATCTGACATAAAATCCATGCTCCAGCATTTATTCATTTCATCTGCTATTACTATTATTTCCCTTGCTTTTGCTTTAACTCTTTTCTTTGGCCTCTTATTCCTTAACTGTAAATTTGTTTTACAATACAACCTATAAACTCTCTTTGCATTCACTTTTATCCCTTCTCTTCTTAGTAATACATGAATTCTTCTATATCCGTATCTTACTCGTACTGCGGCTATATCTTTTATTTTTGAATTAGCATTATAGCCTGAGGATCTTCTACTTTTTGATAATAATAGCTTGATCTGTTAAATCTCATTAATTTACAAACTTTCCTTACTCTTACTTTATGTATAAAACACATCCTATCTATTATCATCTTTCAAACCTCAGGCTTTAGTACTTTTTTGAGATTACCTCTTGCAACATATGTTTACCTAGACTTAAATCTGCTACTAATTGTTTTAGTTTTTTATTTTCTTCTTCTAATTGCTTTAATTTTTTTACTTCTGATGGCAAAAGCCCTCTATATTTTTGCTTCCATCTATAAAATGTTGCATTTGCTATCCCTAATTTCCTACATATTTCTTCAACTGGCATCCCATCTTCTGCTCTATGTAGCGCCAATGTTATTTGTTCTTCTGTAAACTTTGTCTTTTTCATAAAAATCTCCTTTTTTATTATTTATTCTATATGAGATTTTTCTCATTTTCACGGTCTTATTTTTTAGGTGCAGGTCACAGCTGATAATCATATAATTTATCAAATACTATACTTCTCCATTTACCATCCTCGCATTTTGTTGCATTACAAAATATTAAATGACTGTGTAGCTGCGGATCAGGTGCTTTTTCTACTTTAACTTTACCCTCTCCTTTTGCAAGCCTCGCTGTTAAATGTGTAAAATATGCACATGACACATTATCAGCTCTTACTAATTCTAATTTTCCTTCCTTCTGAATCCTAGTATAGAGCATATTTTTCTCTATATATCTTGCAACTGCTTTAATTGCATTATGATGCACTTCCTCTAATCTTTTATCCTTAGCAACTAAATGCATGATAGAAACTGATTTTGGTGCCGACAATATTAGTTCTTGGCCTGGATCATGTATTATTCCTTCTTTTGTTCTTCTTCCAAGTTGAATAATCTCTTTTTCTGGTTTAAGTGTTAACTCCTTGCCATTTACATCTCTTTTTCCTGAATCCTCTTTTTCAATAATCTTGCCATCTAACAAATTTTAAAAATTCTCTTTCCTAAGATTAGTAAGTCAATGTACTTCTTTAGCCTTATTATCTATCCATCCTTTCTGGCACTCAAAATTCTTTTCTGTAAAATAAAAATATTTTACTGTATTCGCTCCATCACTTATACCTTTTAATGTAGCAACCATGTTTAATGACTTATTAGTTTTAAATTTGCTACTTGAGTAAACTTCTTAAAATCACTATCTCTTGTTATTAATCCAACCTTATTATCTAAACAACTTTGTGCTATCAATGTATCAGCTATTCTCGCTTTTAGCTTTTTCGCTAATATCTTTGCTCTCAACTTACCTGCTCTTTCCCAATAGCCATTCTTTATTCTAAGAATTGGTAATTCTGTTAGTATTTTGCTAATTTCTATCGGCAATTTATGATCACTTAATAATTCTGTAAGAACTAGTGGTGGAAGCACTATATTCCCCACCTCAATATTTTCTCTTAGTATCCTTACATCTTTACCTTCATCTCCTTGAAAAAATGCAATCATACTACTGGTATCTACTGCTATCACCTATCTTCTCTCAATTCCTTTATATTAATGCTTGGCTTATATTTCCCATATAAATTACTTAACTGACGATAAGTTTTTTCTTTAAGAACCTTATTTAATCCATATCTTAAGGTTTCTGTTATTCCAACACCCGTTACTTCTTGAGCATTATGTAATAATACTTTTGGTATATATGCAGTGACTTTTTGTAATTCTAACTTCATAATTTTACTAATTTATTATATTACCATTTATTATACCATATATATCACCATATTCAACTACTACCATTTTATTTTTTCATCATCCTTCTTATCTTCATCTTCTAATCTTACGCCTAAATCTTTTATTATTCGATACTCAATTTTTTGCGCTTCATTAAATTTATCATCACTTAATTGTTCCATCGCAAGATGCTCTTGAAGATGACCCCAAGTTCAGACCGGTTTTAATGAGAAAAACCAAATTAATATTTATAGCTTCACTCTATGGAAGCAAACTCATTAGGAGTTTTATAACCAATAGAGCTATGAGGCCTATTATGATTATAATCCTCTCGCCATTCTTCTATTTTACACATTGCATCTTTTAAATTCAAGAACCAATGTTGATTTAAACATTCATTTCTAAATTTACCATTGAAACTTTCTATAAATGCATTATCTGTTGGCTTACCAGGCCTTGAATAGTTTAATTCTACTCCTTTACTACTATAAGCCCACATATCTAGTTCTTTTGATATAAATTCTGGTCCATTGTCAACTTTAATTACTTTTGGAGTACCATAGCTACTTACTGCTTTTTCTAATGTATTTACTACATCCACTGCCTTATAACTATAACCAACTCCTATGCTCAAACTTTGTTTTGTATAATTATCTATTATTGTTAACAGTCTTATTTTAACACCTGTAAATAATTGATCTGACATAAAATCCATGCTCCAGCATTTATTCATTTCATCTGCTATTACTATTATTTCCCTTGCTTTTGCTTTAACTCTTTTCTTTGGCCTCTTATTCCTTAACTGTAAATTTGTTTTACAATACAACCTATAAACTCTCTTTGCATTCACTTTTATCCCTTCTCTTCTTAGTAATACATGAATTCTTCTATATCCGTATCTTACTCGTACTGCGGCTATATCTTTTATTTTTTGAATTAGCATTATAGCCTGAGGATCTTCTACTTTTTGATAATAATAGCTTGATCTGTTAAATCTCATTAATTTACAAACTTTCCTTACTCCTACTTTATGTATAAAACACATCCTATCTATTATCATCTTTCGAACCTCAGGATTTAGTACTTTTTTGAGATTACCTCTTGCAACATATGTTTACCTAGACTTAAATCTGCTACTAATTGTTTTAGTTTTTTATTTTCTTCTTCTAATTGCTTTAATTTTTTTACTTCTGATGGCAAAAGCCCTCTATATTTTTGCTTCCATCTATAAAATGTTGCATTTGCTATCCCTAATTTCCTACATATTTCTTCAACTGGCATCCCATCTAAATTTACAAAACAAAATGGTTGCTTTGTTATATCTACTAATCTTACCGGCTCCCAAAATCCACCTGCTATCCCAGGTACTGGCACTGGTAGTGACGGTTTCGGACATAAACATATTGGAGAACTAGGATTATCTGTATCTGGCATATCTCCACTTACTAACTCAATAGATCCTAAAGTCACTGGGAATAGACACTCCCAGCATATATCTCCTATTGGATCAACAAATATCCCTGTACATTTTGCTTCTGCTTGCCCGCAGCTACTTAATAAAATTATTGCAAAACATATTGCAATTGCTGGTACTTTTATTATTTTTATTGTATAATGTTTACGTGAATGAATTTTTAAAATAAACTTCTTATGTATTACAAAACTTTTGATACTCATAAATATATCAAAAGCCTTCAAGAAACTGGCTTTAATGAACAACAAGCTGAAATGCTTGTAAAGTCCCTTCTTGAATCTAGAGATTTTGATCTCTCCATTCTTGCTACTCGTGAACAAGTTGCTGAGGTTAAATCTGATCTTCAGAAAAAAATATCTGAAGCAAAATCTGACCTTCAGAAGGATATTAATAAAATTGAAGATAAATTTGACAAAAAATTTTCTACCCTTGAAGAGAAAATTGATAAAAATAAATATGATCTCGTTAAATGGTTGGTAACTCTTTTTATTACCATGATTATTGCTATATACCTTAAACGCTAAATCACTAATCATTTTACCTTTACCTCTTTATCAACAACTGCAAATCCTTCTGCTCAACACTTGCAGGCACTTGTTTTATTCCAAACTTCTTACTTAATACTCCTTGTTGATCAAAGTAAAATCTTACTTTGTTTTCTTTCATTAAATCAATGATTGCACCATTTACTAATATGATTTTTACTTTATCCTTCTTCGCCTGATCTATCCCCCATTTAACTTGCATCTCATCATCCCCATCTATACTAAGTGGCATTGTTTCAGGTGATTTACTTGTCTCCCAGCCTCTATGAACACTCTACCATCCTGATCTTTTATATCATTTACAACTGTATAAGTAGGATCATAATAACATTCTCTTGGTTCTGTTGTTGTTGCTATTCCTTTAACTCTATAAGGACGATGCCTTTTTTCCAATAAAATTTTACTTTCCATTAGAGATTTTGTTTATTTATATCAATGGCATCCTCTATATAATAATCAGCAGGAACAGAAATTCTGTTGATATATTTGAAGTTACTAAAAGTATTTTATAAAATAGCTATACTAAAATTTTTATATCTAATATTTCTATATGCTATAATATATAATTATAGAACATTATTATTTATTTAACAACTTTTGTTCTTGTAAAAATTGTTGTAATTTTAAAAAGTGATTTTAGAAAATTTATAGTTTAATAATTTAAAATTTTTAAAATAGTAAAAAATTTCTCTTCCATAAATGCGATTTAAGCTATCTATTTTGATAAATATATATAAAAACAATAAAAACGCTTCAAAATTGATTTATTTGCCATTTTTTAATCTCAGACTTCTGTTTTTGCAAAATATAATCATTTTTATGGTGTTAAATCTCATCTGACAAAGTTTGTTCATAAGTTTGATTAAATTTATATTTTGCTTGATTAAATAATCCTTTTTTTAGTAATAAATTTTTTTTCACTCCTTCTTTTAAGTCTCTACTAGCTGTAGCTGAGGAAATATTTTTATGTAAAAGCATGTATTCTTTTCTAGTAAAGTAATTTTTTAAATGTTCTCTGCTATAGTTTAGCCTTTGAGTTATACTAACAATCTGTGAGGATATATTTGTAGTATACATTTTTAAGGTTACCAAAATTTGTTCTAAAGAAAATTCGATAAATACTGTAGAATCTCCATTTTAATCACATATTACTAAAGCTTCATAATACTGATCCTGGTTTTGTTTAATAATAAGTTCAACAGGAATATATCCAAATATTTGATTTTCCTTCATTAGAAGAAGTTGCTGCCATAATCTACCCATCCTACCATTGCCATCTAAAAAAGGATGTATAAACTCCACCTCATAATGAAATATACATGCTTTTAATAGCCACGACGTTTCTGTATCTACGCTTAGAAAGTCAAATAAGTTTTCCATTAAACTTGCAACTCTTTTAGCTGGTGGTGCCACATGTGCTACTTCTTGTTTTTTAAATATACCCACTCCAGTTGTTCTCCATTCACCAGAATTATCTAACAAATCTTTTATAAGTATAGAGTGTGCTTTTTTAAAATCCTGTATATTTAAAGGATCTAAATTATGAAGTATGTTATATACTTTGATAGCATTTTTTACTTCTATTATATCTTTTTGCGGAGCTAAAACTCTTTTTGAATTAATAATAGCAGTCACCTGACTTTCGTTTAGCATATTTCCTTCTATAGCCAAGGATGAATGAATTGTTTGAATCATATTTTTGCGTCGCAACTCTATAGGAACAGGATATAATTTTGCTCCATTTAATAGACCGAGTTCGTGACTTATCTTTTGAGAAAGATTAAGAATTTTATAAGTAATTTTAAAAGGAGGCAAATGTTTCATAAGATAATGATATCATATGATGCTATCATTTACAATATTATATATAATAAACCTCATAGTTTATTAAGTGATTTAACTTAATTAAACCAGTTAGCTATACCATTTAGATATGAAAATAAGATATACCAGAGTTTCTACAAAAGAACAGAACTTGGACTTGCAAGTGAGTGCGTTAAAAAAAAGGGGTATGTACTGTAATACACAAAGAAATAGCTAGTGGAGCTAAAAGTGACAGACCTGTATTAAATAAAATAATTGAAGATTTAAGACCAGAAGATACATTAGTTATATGGAAGCTTGATAGATTAGGTAGATCATTACGACATTTAGTAACTTTGGTAAATGATTTACTCAGTAAGAAAATATCAATTATAAGCATAAATGATCTAATAGATACATCAAGTGTCTAAGGTAAGCTTGCATTTAATATATTTGCTTCCTTAGCTGAATTTGAAATAGACTTAATAAAAATGGAGAATGAAAGCAGGTCTTGATGCTGCTTTAGCAAATGGCAACCGAGGCGGTAGACCAAAAGGACTTACCAAAAAAGCAATAGAAAAAGCTTATGCTGTTGAAACTTTATATAGGGAAAAGAAATTTTCTACTAGAAAACTTACTGCTCATTTAGGTATATCAAGAGCTACTCTCTATTCTTATTTGAAATATAGAAATGTCCCTATAGACAAGGAAAATAGCACTCCTCAAAACTAGAATCGACCTTTTTATCACTTGTTACTACAAACCCCTCAAATTGTTTTGATCTTGTAAGAAAATAGAGATTATAGTGTAACTCAAGATCATTTTTTAACTTATAGATAGTAAATAATATCTAATTCAAATGCAGTTTATTTTTTATAATTACCATATAGCTTTTTCGTAATTATTTAAAATAATTTTATCTGCTGAAATTAAATTACAATTTTTAATTTTAGATGTTGCAACAATCATCCTATCAAATGGATCTCTAGTCCAGCTCAACTTCATAGCTGATTTTATAACAATATCAAAAGAAACTTCTTCAATAATTAAACCAATTTTTTCAATTAAATAATCTATTATTACATCTGGCTCTTCGCTTACTCTTTTAATTTCCTTTAAATATTGCAACTCTAATCTTATTATTGGCGATATAGCTAGATCATTTTTATTAATTAAATTTTTAATTTTAGGACTAAATTTTACCTCAAGTTTATCGTATAACCACAAAATTATATGTGTATCCAGATGATATATCATTTTTTGAGTTCTTCTGACCATTGGTAGCATTTTTCAGAAATCAATAAATCAGGATCACAAGTAATGCTATCGTGTTTTTCTAAATTATCAAATTTATTGCGTATTTTATCATCAAGTATTATTTTGACTTTATAACCCTTGCGCTCAATGGTCTTAGGAATTCCAGTATCTATTACTCCATCAATTATATTATATATATTATTCCTAAAATTTGTGATTGTTAATTTTGACATAATTCCTTTACATTAGATATTTATATTTGCACAGTATCAAAAGTACGTACATATGTCAATATTAGTGCTACGCATATTATAAAAAATTAAATTACTTATTAAGGACTTTTAGAAAAATGCATATATACATATTTTATTTAAGTCAGATTGATTGATAATTTTTTAATTTGCTTTTAAATACTCTAAAAATTATTAATTATCTTCTCTTCATAGGTTATTATACGATAAGTTTTTTACTAGATAAACTATCCTATTTACATCTCATACGATGACTTTGCCTAATAGTCACTTTATATTCTCCTTTTATCAAAGGAATATAAAATATGAGTTATTATAGACTACATCATAAAATAATTAATTCCCCTATAAATAGAGGTATCACTCTTAAAAATGTATAGTCTTTCTAATGCCTAATTTGTCTATATTTGTAATTATAGCCAAAATAATCTTAATGGTAAATAATAACATCTACTTTAACCTTTACTACTGAGAGTATAACATTTAGTTCCAGGCCTTATAGAATATACAAATAAGAAGTAGGCTTAAATAAAAAAAGCACTATATCCAATATCATATCTTAAAAAATCCATATCCTAACTTCTTATCTATTATTTTGCCCTCACTTTTGAATGATCTTCATCATGATAAATTTATTAAATCTTAATTTAAAATTGGTATTAATATTATTTATTAAAGCAAAAATATACTCCTAAAGATAAAAATATAAACCCTATAAACTGCTTTATAGTAGGACTAGTGTTAAGTTAGCTGCGCTAAGAGACCCTCCTTCATTTAAATTATTTCTATCATGCAAGTTTTAGCTATTATATTATTTAAAGCAAGAAATACTAATCAGATTTTACTTTAATGGTTCTTGCAACATATTTTTTATAAATTAATAATGGCATTCCCAAGGTAGAAAAACCAGCTATAAATATGATAATCTTTTCTAAATCAATATACCCTGAAAAATAATTGGTTGTAAAAAGATTATGAGAGGATATTGAAGGCAAAGTACTGCCACCACTAAAACTATTTGCATATTCAATAGCTTTTAAAGGACCACCATTATCTCCTTGTTCTATAAGATCAGTTGCTATAAAAGTTGGAACATTGCCATTGCTCTTACATAAATTAAAACGATCAATTATGCTATTATAATCATTTACTTGAGCGCAGTGATGTTTTACAAGACTTGTCACGCCTAGATTTTCATTACAAGATTTACTGGCACTGTCAAGTTAATGGAGTCACAGCCATAAGATAGTCTTTACCTCAAATTTCAGGCAGTAGCAATTATTTGCATAGCTTCATCCCAAATAGATTTAGCTTTTTGAAAGTTATCTCTTTGGCCTTTAGCATTGTTAATATATCTAACTACACCAACAGCAAATATATTACGCACTTTTCCCATTAACGACAAAGTTTGCTGTATATCTCCAGGAGACTTTTCCTTTCTGCGGGTAGGTTGATGTGCGTTTTCTACTCGATTATTCAGACCTTTATACTTCCTGTGGTCTGTTTTTAAACACATTTGCTTTATTGGCTTCACATAGCTTTTTAGTTTATCTGTTACTATTACTCTTGGTTTTGGTTTTGGATATGATTTTAGCAACCTACCTAAAAACCTTATTGCTGATTTTTATTACGACGTTTTTGTAAAAATATATCTAGTTCATAACCTTCTGAATCTACCACTCACCACAATATGTAATACACTCCATTCATTCTTACCATCATTTCATCTAGATGCCACTTATCTGTAACTTGTCTTTCTTTTTTCTTTATTATATCTGTAAATTTTTTACCAAATTTATAGCACCAACTCCTGATAGTTTCATGGCTAACATCTATCCCTCTGTATAGTAACTATTCCCCTACATCTCTATAGCTGTGATTGAATCTGTGATATTGTTATACTGCTTGCCCTATTATCAGCATTGGATATCTATGTCTGCTTGGTTTATTCATCATTTCTTTGATTATAATTTTTTAGATGAGTCTACTTCCCCTTAACACTTTATTCAACATTATATTATCTCAGCTATTTTTAACTTGACGATACCAATGAAATGACCTCTAAAAATCAGAGCAATAAAAGAGATATTTTTGATCTGACTCATTGGGGTCATTTCAAACAGTGCCGATTTTCTGCTTTTGTTCTTTTTAAAGTATAACAGAAAAATATAAAGAAATTAATAATGTTTTTAATTTGATAATTTTTAGTGTTAGACTAAATTAACTTAATGTTAATTATTCTTGGTATGTTATGATTGTAGATATACATGGGTGTCAGGTTTTAGTCGAAGATGATAGACTTAATAACAGACAAACTATAGCAAATATAGGGAATAATCTTAGGAAGTGCATACATGAACGTAGAATGAAAGGTGAGGATGATGGTGCAACTGATCAAGAAGTCCTTGGACTTTTGCTTAGGATCATTGCGCATGATGATCGTTATGGAGCTGAAGAAAATATTGGAGATAGAAAGAAGTCACTTTTTAATATAGCTAGATCAATTCCTCTTTTAAATCCAAAGAAAGCAACCTCAGAACAGGAAAAATTTGTTAAAGAAAAGTATGTTTCAGCTGATGAGAGAAGTATTTGGAGGGATACAGAATTTTTGCAGAAGATGTTAATATCAGAGGGACAACCTGGCTATGAGGGTAGGTATTTTATACCAGATAGTAAAGTAAAGAAAATACTTGAGCAGGATGTAAGGCAGTTGGCTAAGGCTATTGCAGATGAGCTCCAAGGAGTAGTTGCACTTGATGAAAGATATAAAGATACAAGAGAACTACAACATGTATATGAGATAGCTAATTATTATCGTGAAGAAGAAGCATTAAAGAAAATTTTAGACTATACTCGGCCAGAATTATTAGCCCAAATAGATACAGAAACAGTAAAAGGAAAATTTGCGTTATTTAGAATACTAGTCATAATAGGTGAATATGTTTCTAAAAAAAATCTCACAGATGGTACAAAGGGTCAAGTTCTTGATTTAGACTGGGAATTATTAACAGCAATTCGTAATAGATTAGCACATCATGAATGGTATCTTGCTCATGAAGATGTATTTGCTAATTTGGTAAAATTTGACTTAAAACACATATTGAATGAAGATCTTCCATATATTAGGCAGAAAACAGGAGTGATCTGGGTCAATCATCAAAATGTAAAAAGACATTTGGATGTTCATGAAAGGTTTTTTAGTAGAGATGTTTCGGATTATTATCGACTGGAAGATAATACTGATTTTATACCAAAAGAATCTGAACAGTATATTGCAGAACATTGTAGATGGTTGCATGATAAGGGCTTTATATCTGCAGATTATTTACTGTTATTGCTAGATTTTTTAAATAAGGACTTTGAAATTATATATAAAGAATTTAGGGGGAAATTAAAAGAGTACATAGGAGAGGATAAGTTTAATCAGGATTCTAGTGTTGATTCTGATGAGGTAGAAGCTATTAAAAATGTGGTACATGTATATAACCAGATTAGTGGACAATCACTTAGGAAACTGGACAATAAGCTTCTGAATAAGTTTATTGCATTTATAAATAAATTATATAAGGCTAATTTTATTGAACAAGAAAAAGCCTTAGAGATAAAAGAACAGTGTAAAAAGTGTAAAACCCCAGAAGAGTTAATGCTAGTGCTGGGAAAGGCATACACACCTTTAAGCGAGTTAGAATTAGAGGTTTTGAGACTTTATAATAGTATAAATAATGGTAGCAAGAAAAAGAAAAGTGGCAATATAAGAGATCTATATAAGCTATTAGGTGAAAAGGGTGTTCCTCTAAGTGATAGCGATGAAATAATACAAAAAATAATAGATGAAAAGCCTAAGGATATATCTGAACAAATAGATAGTGTGAAATTGGGAGTAATAGAGAAATATATTAAGGAAAAAGCAATAGATAAAATAGATGGGCGTGTCATTAATTTTAGTGAGGAATATTTTGCTTTAAAAAAACTTGTAATTCCAGTGGTTGCAAAGGGTTTGATGACCAAGATAGAAAAATTGTTACAAGACATTAAAGTTTTAGGTTATGTTGATGATATTGCTGGCATTATAGCTGTGCTAAATAGTAATAAAATTGATGATTTTTTATCTATGTTAAAATACGCTATTGGGGAAGATAAATTTGAAGCAAGTTATTTTGATCAGTATAGAAGTGAGGAAATACTTAAAATTAATGAAATGAGACAGAGATTTGGAGATGTTGACAAGGAAATAGATAAAGTGAATATGGACTTGATAAATCAACAGCAAAGAGCAGAAAGAAATATAGAACGTGAAAGAGAAAGGCATCTAGATGGTTTTAGAAAGCTTAAGGATTTATTGCCTGATGAAGATAGATTTTTTGCTAAGAAAAATACAGTATTAGAAGGGTATCCAGCCTTTGATCAGTTAAAAGTTATTAGTAGTGCTGTTCCTATTGTAAGGGAATTGAGTGAGCTTCTGAACACACAAGATTTTGCTGCTTTAAAAGATGTGCAAAGAGGGTTTGCAGAAGAAATGCAATTCGCAAAAATTGATGCTGAAATATGGGACAGAGTAATGGTTAGAGCTTTAGCTGAAGATCAGGAATATATACAAGCTCTAACTAATTTGCAAGAATATGAACAAACAGATAAAGCTATAGTGCCGCTTTCTTGGCGAGCTATTACTGATGATGATGATATAGTTATCGGAAGCGAGAGAAGCATGAATATGACTGAGAATCAGCTTAAAGATTATCTTGAGCAAAATGTAGACTTTATAAAAGCTAGAACGGTTAATAGAGCTTGTTTTATTGAAACATGTCAAGCATTGAGAGGTGATGAAGTTACCAGATTGGCTGTTGAATATGGTACTAGTATTGTTTGGCCATATCTAAGTGAAATACAAGAGGACTATCTGACTGATATGCCAGAAATGTTTAGAGTAGAGCTTAAGGGGCAAAGAAATGTCGTACAACATGGTAATATATATGTGGATATGTTGGTATCTGATAGATTAGATGAATTTTTAGTGCGCTATTCAAGTATATTCATAAAAGATGTTCAACCAAGACTTGCACAGTTGGAGGGTAGCTTAATAGTTGCACATGAAGTAGTTGAAGATATGGTTAATGAAGTTGTATTCCTGCAAAACTTTAGAGATAAATATGAAGTAACAGGAATTTTAGGATGGTTGAATAGTTATGTAGAGGGTTTGTTTAGAGATTATATTAAATATTCTAAGTTTAAGGACATGCAATACCTTGCAGATAAGCATAGAATAGATGTAGTGGTTGATAAGGATAACTTAAAATCTGTATATCATAAACTAGCAAGAAAAACTCACCCTGATAAGATACATGGTTATGAAGATGATTTTAAAAGTGTGACAGCTGCTAGGGAATTTTTGGAGCAAAATGACGATGAATTTATAGTATCAGATCTATATAAGCCGATAATGAGTCAATTACAGAAAGTAAATATTGGTATAAAAGTTGCAGATACTTTTGTTGATATTGGGAGGCTTATCAACAGTCCAGATGGGAATAATATTTTAAAAATAGGAGTAGATTTTATACAATTAGCGGGAGTTTATATGCAAAGTCCTATTGCTATTATTTCTACAACTGCTATTGATTCATTTCATCAAGTATACGAAGATAACAATTTTTTAGGAGCTATTTCTTCAGTAGCAAAAAATGCAGGTTTAACTATGGCAATGAGTGCTATATCTGCTAATGCACCAGCACTTTATGTAGTAACTACTGCTGGGTTTACTTTGTATGGGGGATGTTCAGTAGTAAAAAATATTTATGATTTATATTATGAAATTTTCCCCGAACAAAGTGAGTTAGAGCATTAAACAAACAAGGTATTGATATAGAAACTGACTTTGATTACGAGTTAAGAGCATAGCGAATGAGGTAAATTTAGTTAATTAGGTTGAGGGGTAATGGTCAGGTTTACACAACGTTTAATGTGAATCAATATGATTTTAATAAACCTATATTTTTACTTTTACTACATTAAAACTCACCATTTAAACTTTTAAAAAAACTACCCTACTATTCTTCCGATATGTTTTGTAGTTGTATACTATTGACTTTATATATTATTAGTGCAATATATTATTAACTATCAACAATGTATTAATTATACAGTATGCAAGAATATAGAGCTATTTTTGGTAAAAATGGGCGTCTTATAATTCCAGCACCTCTTCGCAATAAAATGAAACTCAATCCTGGTGAGGAAATATTGCTTAGATATGATAATAATTCTATCAACATCCTTACTATTAAACAAGCTGTCAAAGAAGCTCAAGATATTGTTATGCAATACAATAAGGAGCATATATCTCTAACTGACTCTTTAAGTAAATCACGACATGAAGATGAAAAAGATGAATAAAGTTATACTTGATGCTTCTGCTTTTTTAGCTTTAGTCAATAATGAAGCTGGTAAAGATGTTGTTGAACCATTGTTGCCATATTCAATTATGTCATCTGTTAATATTTCTGAAGTGGTTAGCGAGTTAAATTCAAAACTTTCTCTTCCCATAGAGCATATTCAAAAAATACTTTGACTCATTCCTAAGGTTTATCAATTTGATAAAAATCTTGCTATTCAAGCAGGACTTTTAAAAAAGTCAGTTAGTCATTTAGGCTTATCTTTAGGAGATAGAGCGTGTTTAACACTTGCTAATCATCTTACTCTCCCTGTATACACTGCAGATAAGGTTTGGAGCAAACTTCATACTGATATCACAATTACTCAAATTAGATAATTTTATGCTTACCAAAGCTTCCATAAATAAATTTGATCTGACATCAATTGAAGAAACTAATAATACCTTATTCTATTACGCTAATCTTTATTTACATAAGCTTCTATCCTTACTATATTAATTATCTCTTCTAACTCCTAATAACTGTAATAAGAATACAAATAGATTTATAAAATCCATATATAAGGTTAGTGATCCATATATAGCTAATTTTTGTGTTACTTCAGTATTACTATGTGTTTGATAATATAATGATTTAATTCTTTGTGAATCATATGCTGTAAATAATGTGAATACCAATACACCTACTATAGAAATTACAAACTGCATAGCCCCACTTTGCATAAATATATTTACAACACTAGCTATCAATAACCCTATCATTCCCATAATTAAAAAAGAACCCATACTTGTTAAGTCTTTTTTCGTACTATGTCCATAAATACTCATAGCTCCAAATGTACTTGCTGCTATAAAAAATACCCTAGCAATACTTTCTCCTGTAAATACTATAAATATCGATGATAACGACAGTCCCATTAGAGTTGCAAATACCATTAGACAAGTTTGTGCTCTATTTACTGACATAGAAATTAATCTACTCCCCATATAAAAAGCCATGATAAGTGGCGCAAATGCTATGACCCATTTAAGGGGTGTGCCATGTATTATACTTAGAAACTGTGGAGATGAAGCAGCTCCCATTGATACAACACCAGTTAAAGCAAGTGCAAATGCCATATATTGGTATACTTTAAGCAAATACTCTCTTAATCCCCAATCATAGTGGGT